>CAZJNP010000249.1:0-4835 GCA_964547355.1 uncultured Calditrichaceae bacterium | reverse complement strand
TTGTTAAAGAGAAGTGAAAATAAACAGGAAAAACAAAATGCCTAAAGAACCGCATGAAAATAAAATATTACTGGTGGAAGATGAAGAATCGTTAGCAAAAGGGTTGGTCTTCAATCTGCGAGCCGATGGCTTTCAGGTGGATTGGGTAACTGACGGCAAACAAGCACTGGAAGCTTTTCATAGCAAAGAATATAGTTTAATCATTTTGGATATCATGTTGCCCTATCTGGACGGCTTTGAAGTGGCCGAACATATTCGCGAAAAAGACGCCCGAATTCCTATTTTAATGTTAACCGCACGCACAGAGACCAAAGACCGTATCAAAGGTTTACAACTGGGCGCCGATGATTATTTACCCAAACCGTTTCATCTGGAAGAATTGTTGTTGCGGGTGCGGAGAATGCTTAAAAGAAAAGACTGGTATAAAAACGATACGGAAACACCGGCTGTGATTCGGTTCGGTAACAACGAAGTCAATTTCGAAAATCTCCATTGCAAAGCAGGAGAAAAAGAGTTCCAGCTAACCGCACGCGAAGCGATTTTATTGCGATATCTGGTAAAAAACAAGGGGCGGGTAGTATCGCGTAAGGAACTACTGGAAGAAGTATGGGACATGGGCTCAGGTGTGGAAACGCGTACCGTAGATAATTTTATTGTCCGGCTCAGAAAATATTTCGAACCCGATCCCTCCCATCCGATTTACATTAAAAGCATCCGCAGCATTGGTTATATGTTTAACGAAGAATAAATTGACAAACAAAACATTCTGAACCCGTCACACATACTGATAGATCAACCAATAATGCGCAAAACTTCCCATCATAACAAAAAGATGGAAAATTTCATGAAAACCGAATACTCCCGGTAAGGGGTCCGGTTTCTTCAGGCTGTAAATAGCCGCACCCACGGTGTAAAACACACCACCCGCCGTCAGCCAGATTAGCCCGTTCAAAGGCAGTGCCTGGATGAGCGGATAAATACCCACCAGGGCAAACCAGCCCATTAGAACATAAAGGCCCGTGGAGAGCAGACGAGGCGCGTTGAGCCAGTATATTTTCACCAATACGCCGGCCAGCGCGATCAGCCAAATGCTGATTAGGAGAAAATGCCCCCAGTTTCCCTGTAAGGTAATCAGACAAATGGGAGTGTATGTGGCGGCAATAAAAATGAAGATCATAATATGATCCAGACGTCGGAACAACTCCAGACGCTTACCTGTAAGAGGCAACCAATGATACAAAGTACTAAAGGTGTAAAGCAAAACCATACCCACGCCAAAAACAAGGTAAGCGGTAAGATGCAATGGCGTGTGCGTAAATGGTTTTACGGTCAATAAAACAATCAGCCCTGCCACAGCCAACCAGATGGCGATGAAATGGGTCAGACCGCTGAGGGGGTCTCTGAACATGCGGCTCATTTTAACTCCAGTAATTCAGTAAATATACTATCATATCCCATAAAGTTAAAACAAACACAAAGACGAGATTGTAATAATATTGTAAAAAGAAGAGATTGAAGACGCAACGTGTGATTTATTCAATGCGGCCGGGTCGGTACCAATGAAAAACCGTAATCCCTTGTTCGGTGCTTAACCACAAATCGTCACCGTCGGGGTCGATATGGAATACGCGGTTGGAGGGCAAGCCGTCTTCTTTGGTGTAAAGATACCAGTAATCGCGGCGCGTGTCGTATTTCAGTAATCCCCGGTCTGTACCGAACCAGACCATTTCCTCGCTAAAAGCGATGTCGTAAATCACGGCGTTTAGTCGCATCTGAATTTGCGGGAAGGACATCCATTGTTTGTTACGCTTATTAAAGACGGCAATCCCCTGATTTCCTGCGATCCAGAGCGAATCGCCGTTCACCGCCAAAGCGGTCATATTCATATCGCTGATGGCAGCGCGGACATCAAACTGAAAAAATCGATCCTTTTGGGGATGGTATTCATACACACCATAGGTAGTGGCCAGTAAAATGACCGAATCCAGGGCAGCAATTTTGTACACCGGAAAACTGATCTGATTGCGGTCTTTCGATCGTTCGATGCGACCGTAAGAAATGTCCATCCAGTTCAGTCCCTGGTTCGTGCCAATATACAGGACGCCGTTTACCAGAAAAAGATCGTGAACGGTATTACTGTTGAGCCGCTGGGCAACCGAATAGGTGCGCCAGCTTTGGTTACGTTTGGTAAAACGCAGCACGCCGTATTCCGAGCCAAAAAAGACATAGCGCCCATTGCCTGTAATGCAATGAATCCGATCATTGTCAAGATCGGTCACGTATCGTGCTTCGTAACTGCGCCAAACGTTTTTACCGTCATACCAGCGGTTAATACCATTGGGCTCTCTGCCAAAAGGAATGCCGCCAATCCAGACGGAGTTCGAGTCTAGATACAAATCGCGGGGATGAATGTTGGTCAATCCGCGCTGTTCAACGACTAAATTCAGGTCGTTTAAATCGGCATAGGCCACGCCCAGACCGTCTGTGCTTAACCAGAGCGTACGGAAAGGATCTACGATCCGCTGCGGATTAAGACGGAAAACGCGGTTATACGGATCCAAAATTTCATTCGGGGGGCGAAAGATGTATTTTCTGTCGGTGAAAAAATCGGGCAACTCTTTCAGACCGGGACGGTAGTAAGGCGGAAAGTTGTAATTTTTTGCCTGATGATAATCACGGATTTCAGCGCGGTCGGGTTGCCTCTTGGGCGGCAGTTGCCGGCGTGAAGAGGGTTGCCAGTAATTAAACGCCCGATTGTACTCGTCGATACCAGCGGGTGTCTGGGCAAACCAACGCTGCGTTTCAAGATCAAAACACACATCGATGACATAGTTGCTACGCAAACCGCTGCTGGTGGTAAACGGGAAATCCCACTGGTTATCGTAAAGTTGATAACGCAGGATGCCGCCGTTTTTTGTGCCAAAAAAAATATAATCGTGCCCGATATCAATAGCGGTAATGTTTCCAGCCGGAGCATAGGTGATCCAGTCTTCGAGATTGTAATGGGTAAAACGATCAAATTGCATACGATGTACAACCTGTGCGGAAAGCACGGAGAATAAGAATAGAAACGCAATAAAAACGGATTTCAAACAACATCCTCCTGTTTCACATATTCTTTTAGCAGGGTCTGAATGCGGGATTTATTTTCTTCCGGATATTTAATGGTCAGGTAAAGGAATTCTTCATCCGTGCGGCGTTGTAAAATGGTGGCCAATGCATAAAGGCGATGCTCGATATGGCTATGCTTAAAATCAAATTTGAGTCTTTGTACCACATAACGGGCGTCTGATAAACGGGCAATTTTCTGTTTTAAGGTATGTAATCCTAATCTGCGCTGAGCGGAAACGAAAAGGGCGTCGGGATGAGAGAGGTGAATTTGTTTCAGCAGGTCCAGGTCTTTAATACGGTCCACTTTGTTAAATACCATCAACTGAGGTTTATTTGCGATTTTCAGTTGTTCGAGCAATTGTTTTACGACCACGATTTGCGCTTCGTGTTGAGGATGCGAGATATCCACCACGTGTACCAACAAATCCGCCTCTTCTGCTTCCGCCAGAGTGGTGCGAAAGGAAGCCACCAGATGGTGCGGCAGTTTACGGATGAATCCTACCGTATCACTAAGTAATATGGCGGTTGAGTTATCCAGCTCCACGCGTCGAACCGTGGTATCAAGCGTGGCAAACAGTTTGTCCTCAATCAGCACATCGGCTCCAGTTAACGCATGGAGCAGAGTGGATTTTCCGGCGTTTGTATATCCGATTAACGCCGCCCGATAGAGTTGCTTACGCTGTTTGCGCTGGGTTTTCCGCTGATGATCGATACGCTCCAGGCTGTTTTTTAAATGCGCGATGCGCTGACGAATGAGCCGCCGGTCAGTTTCTAACTGGGTTTCTCCAGGGCCTTTGGTTCCGATCCCTCCCACCTGGCGCGAAAGATGTTGCCATTGACGCGTCAGCCGCGGCAACAGGTAATTAAGCTGCGCCAACTCCACCTGGACTTTAGCCTCTTTGGTGCGGGCATGTCCGGCAAAAATATCCAATATCAAGCTGGAACGATCAATCACTTTTTTATTTAATACGTGTTCAATATTTTTGATCTGGGCCGGGCTTAATTCGTCGTCAAAAATTACCAGGTCGATCTGGTGCTCTTCCAGATAGAGAGCGATTTCTTCCAGTTTCCCTTTGCCAATAAAATAGGCAGGATCAGGTGCGGTGCGGCTTTGAATAAAAGTTTCGATCACTTCGGCGCCGCTGGTTTGAGCTAACGAATACAACTCGGTAAGATGATCCGCAACCGTCCAGCGGTCTTCTCGGCTACGCGCCAAGCCGATTAATATACAGCGTTCTTTTTGATTTTCAGAAAATAAAATCGTCGTCTCGTTTAACAATGTTTCCTTTCCGGTTGGTTTACCTACCCGGTATTTTCTAAACGATTTAATGCTTTGTGAAAAGACCGGAAACCTCGTTCCTTAACAGCCACCCATTAAAATATCTCACATGAAAATTGTTCCCGATTTGACAAATGGTTTTTGTTTTGACTAAATATCCCAAAAACTCTTTGTAAAAGCAAGGGAAAGAATCGGTGCTAAAAGTGAAGTTAACAGACAATTTTCTTGAAACTATCCGGAAATCAGGAATCCAAAACCTGCCTAATTTTTTTCGCCAGGTCTATCGGAGTAAATGGCTTTTGAATAAAGTTAATACCTTCCTGTAAAATCCCATGGTGCACGATTGCGTTGTCGGTATAGCCGGACATAAACAAAACCTTTATTTCTGGGAGTAATATGCGAAGGTTATCTGCAAGTTCTTTGCCGCTCATATTCGGCATAACCA
>CAZJNP010000248.1:0-4858 GCA_964547355.1 uncultured Calditrichaceae bacterium | reverse complement strand
ATATAAAACCTTAAATCCTTTTTTAAATAATTCCCTGCACCTTTGCCATTTGGCGTAAATTGCTTAATTCGGATTTAAATAAACATGCCATAATAAAAAAAGCCCCGTTGCGGTTAACTACGGGGCTCTTTAAAATGATCCGGATTATTTGCGGTACTTTTTATAAATCTGATCGCCTTTATAACCCAGGGCTTTCCAATCCACGCGCTTATTCTTTCCCTTCCCATGGCAGCTATTGCATTTGAGCGCTTGTTCTTTTGGTGCTACCATATGGTTGATTTTCCAATACATCACCGTACTAACAAACCCATATTCACCGCTATAAGGCAAACCGGCTTCCGCCATTCCATCGCGGGCCGCTTTATCCCAATCGAAATGCTTCCAGAAACCGCCCCATAGGTTTGGAACAATCAGATACTTGTATTTTTTATCGTAAATCTGCTTGCCTCGAAAAACTTTAAACGGGAATAACTTCGCCTGTGGATCGTCCTTATCACCCAATGGCCGGTTCAAATACAGTGCTTTCCCCGGATCAAATTTGTCACCCACCAGATAACGCGCCTCTTTTTGATTATACCAGGCCAATGCCGGCTTAATATTCTTTCCCCAGCGAAACGATCCTTTTTTCTTATGATACGTGGGGAGTCCGTATTCATCTTTAGGAGCGGTGCTGTCCTTGCCGGCTGTGGACCAATCCCACCAAATCTTGGTGGGTGTGCTTTTGGCAATCTCAGGAATATGGCAGGTTTGACAGGCTATTTTTTTCGTATGGTTGTTGATGATTTTAGACTCATGAATGGGCATTTCGTGGCAGTCTTCACACAAAATACGATTCTGAGTATCGGTCACCACGCCCATGGATTCGCCTTTTATCACATGTGCTTCTGTGGTGTGGCAGTCCTGACAGACCATTCCGGAACCCATATGCACATCGTAATCCCGGTCAGGATTTACCAAAGTATGATCCAGATCCCCATGTTTCACATTCTCACCACCGCCGCCAAAAAAATGGCACTTTCCACAATTTTCCCGTGTGGGAGCCCCAACACTTTTAGCCGCTGCGGTTAAATCCACATCCTTGGCCGGCATTCCGGCTCCTGCGGGTGTCTTCTTATAAGTACCGGAATTGTCGTGACACACCAGACAATCTACATTTTCCTCTTTACTGAAATCAAAGTTTTTATCCTTCCAGCCATATCCGGCATGACAACTGGTACAGCGCGGCCAATTGGAGGTGATGGCTATACAATAATTGTTGATGACATTTTTCTTACCCAGATCTAATTTGCCTTTATGACCAGGAACCTCTACCAAACGCGACCATTTCCAATGAATGGTATTCAGCACCTCTTTGGCGGCATCCTCATGGCATTCCAAACAGGCCCTGGTCACATCCTGAGGGGTTTTTAGCGAATCTTCGATCAGTTCTGCATGATTCTCCTGGCCCAGGCACATTCCGGTAAATAAAATCAGGACAAGAAAAACCATATGAGCACCCAGTATCTTCATTTGTTCCTCCCAATTAATAATTGGTTCTTTCAAAAAAATCCGCAACAATCGCATTGATATCCTTATCCTTTAGGCCTTCCAATTCTCCCAGATAAATATGCCCGTCGGCGGGAATTTTACTTTCATCCGCGGTCGAAGTAACCGTCTTTTTCACATACTTATGCAGTTGATCAATATCCTGATTAAAAAAGTCCACCGCACCTTGCCCAATCTTTAAAGTAGATAGTTCCTGATCCAGATTGGTGGCTTCTAATTGACAAATCCAGGATTTCCCATAAGGTGAAAGGTCCAACATTTTGGGATTATCGGCCAGCACCTTATTGACTTTAATGACCCGGCCGCTGACCGGTGCCTTAAACGGAATAGAATGTGTGCCCTGTTTTACCGTGAATAAGTTTTGTCCCTGTTTCACTTCCATGCTCAAGTTGGGCATGTCGATGGAATCTATTTTTCCAATAATCTTTTTGGCAAAGTCATCCATCCCCACGGAGACATTACCGGACTCGTTAATTACCACCCAAGTATGACCAGGAGCAATAAACACGCCACCCGGAATGTAAAATTCCACGGTGTCTTCTGTACCGTGCTCTTCCAAATGGGTAATATGCACCTTGGTCTTAAGTTGCTTCTTAATACGCTCCTGTCTCCGGATAACAAACTTCTTAACCATTGCTAAAAGTTCGTCTTCGGTAAACGGTTTCTGGATATAATCCATGGCTCCGTACTTCATCGTTTCCACGGCCGTATCCACCGAGGCGTATCCTGTAATGATAATCACGTCGATATCGGGACGCAAATGTTTCACGGCCTTGCACACATCCACACCATCCATCTCCGGCATTTTAAGATCGGTAAATACAAAATCATAATTGTGCTTTTGAATCAAGCTTAAAGCTTCCTGACCGGTCTGAACCGTATCCACGGAATACCCGTCCAGCACCAGAATCTTTCTGAAACTGTCCAGAATAACCTCCTCGTCGTCCACGGCTAAAATTCTGGCTTTTGGATTTTCCACTTCCACCCGTTTTAAGGTTTTCGCTTCATGGCTGAAGTCCAGTTTCAGATTCGTGGCCAGGGCTTCTTCGCGTTCTTTTCGTAGTCTTTTTTCGGTCATGCGCGAAATCACCATCCGGATGATGACATCGGCAATCACGAAAATGATCACCGCAATAATTAATAGAAAAAGGCCCATTGTTTTACTCCTTATATAAATAGTCAGTTAAGCTTATTTAGATAGTATCATCCAATCATATAAATAATCCTTATTACCGGTTTGCCCTTACATATCCTCAGAAGTACAGGGAATCAAATGCCTAGATTCATAGTCTAAATCCATTGGGATAATGGTATATAACCATCCTTGAAAGTAAGGGTCCTTTTCCACAAGCGATGGACTGGTTAACAATTGCTCATTGCGTATAACGATCCGTCCGCTTAACGGTGCCAACAAAAAATGTTCATCGCCGTCATTGGTAACAAATCGGGCACATGCGTTACCCTGAATAATTTCATTCTCCGGATCGAATAATTGGATATCTTCCACAAAATTTATCGTTTCCAGAAATAAATCAGTGGCCCCTATTTTTACCGTTCCGTCTTCTTCAAGAAACATCCAACTGGCATATCCCAGTCGCTTATACTTCGCCGGGCAAGGGACAAATAATACGCCCTCGTGTTCTTCACCCTGCTGCGAGTTCAGTATTTTTTGCTTGATCCCCCTGTACCGCAAAGCCCGGGAAACACAGCTTAACAGTTCTTCCATGGTAAACGGTTTGGGCAAAAAATCAATCGCGCCCAGATAAAGTGATTTTACCGCATTTTCAACTGTTGAAAAACCGGTGGTCATGATGAGTGGTAGCATCAGATCCTTTTTCTGGAGGTATTCCAAAAATTCGAATCCGTCCATCTCCGGCATCATAATATCACAAATCACGATCTTATAATTAATATGATCCAGTTTTTTAATCGCTGTAGGAGCATCAAACGCCACATCCACGCTCCAGCCTTCGCTGGAACACAGCTTCACAATAGAGTCCAGGATTACTTTTTCGTCGTCAATGGCAAGTATGTCAAAATTCTTGGACATATCCTTTGGTCCATATTACTTTTGATTTACGGGTAAATGAATGGTAAACGTTGTGCCCACATTTACTTCGCTTTCTACAGAAATGGTGCCGTTATGATTATCCACAATTCCCCAGATAACGGCCAAACCCAGACCGGTTCCCTTCTGTCCTTTAGTCGTGTAAAAGGGTTCGAAAATCTTTTCCAGATGTTCCTTTGGAATGCCGCAACCGGTATCGCTGATTTTAATCTGGACATATTCTTTTGCGCCTTCACCTTCTACCGTCGGCCAATATTGCCAACGACAGCCTTTCGCGGTGCACGCTTCAAAGGTGCCCTTACCGGGAATTTCAAACGCAAAAACCGGGGCGCCGCACTCCGGACAGGTTTTATTTTTATCAATCAAAGGAATCTGGCATTTTGGGCAAAAGATTTCCACCTTCGTTTTTTTCGTAACCGCAATCGTGTACTGGTTCTGATTGCGTCCGTACACCGGGTCCATATACAAAAGCCCGCTTTTACCGTTTGTTTTGATGCTAAACTTAATTGACGGAAGTCCTTTAATTTTTACCTCATGGTCGATCAGATTATGCCCTTTAGGACAAAGTGCCTGTTTTACCTGAGCGATGCCAAATGGCCGCAGACTGATTACTTCAGAAGAAATGACGATTTTGCCGCCCTCATTTCCAATAGCATGGCTGGCGTTTACAATTAAATTGGTAAACACCTGTTGCATCTGGTTGGGATCCAGAGTTAACGGCGGTAAATTATCGGCTAAATGTTTTTCTACTTCTACCTTACTGATGCTAAGCTGATTTTCAGTGACTTTAAGCGCCCGCTCAATAATTTGATTTACGTTCGCCTTTACCTTTTTGGGTACCGATTGGCGGGCAAAGTCAAGCAGGCTTTTAACAATTTCCCGGCTGCGTTTGGTTTCGCGTACAATCACCGCCAGGTCTTCCTGAAGCTCGGGTTGATTTTTTGTCCGTTTCAGCAAAAAGCTGGCATACGTCAGAATTCCCGTTAATGGATTATTGATTTCATGCGCCACGCCGGCGGCCAGGCGCCCCAGAGAAGCTAATTTATCTGTCTGAAAAAGCTGCTGACGCGCTTCGGCTAATTTTTTAGTCATATTATTAAATGACCTGGCCAATGCGCCTAATTCATCGTTGCCCATTTCCGGAATGGAATAGTGAAGATTGCCGGAAGCCACCTCTTGCGTGGCTTCCAGTAGCGAATTGACCGGCTTATCAATCCACATTCGAACAAAAAACCAGAGTACACC
>CAZJNP010000247.1:0-4880 GCA_964547355.1 uncultured Calditrichaceae bacterium | reverse complement strand
CCTTAAAATAGGCCGTGGTTTCGTCTTCCACTTTCCAGTAATCCCACATGCGGTTCACCAGCGCGAGGATCGTCCAGCTGCTGTTGATATCAAAGGAAAGCATAACGGGAATTTGCAGCGTCTGGTGTTTGGTTTTGGTGTGCCAGACCAGGGTTTTATCTTCCACCAGGCGATGGATGCTGGTATAATCCTGCATGGGATCGGGCTTATGCTGATATTGGGAATAGTAATAAGAATAACTATATACGTCTGCCGGTTCCTGCGCCGTGGTTTGATAAATGCGCGAAGAAAAATAAAAGCCGAAATTGACGCGGCTGCGTTTGGTTTCCCGGGTACGAAACGTAAGCATGGTCTGCCAGGCGCTGACCTTTGTCTGGCCGCTGCCGGTGCGAATGTCCTGGAAACGGTAATGGGAGAGATATTCGGAGTAATAGTAATTGTCTTCATGAAATCCGTAATAATAGGAAGTGTCCCGGATGGCCGACCGAGAACTGAGGTCGATTGTTTTTTTAGCATAATGAAAATAATAGGCTAACTGGCGTTTTGGCGTCCATTGGTAATTAAGGCTGAAGCGTCCGTACACGTCGTCGCCTTTGTGTTGCCAGTGCTGATCGGTGCTGTTGTTGCGGTAACTGCGATGCCGGCTGTTGTAATCTTGATTTTCGCTGAAATAAAAAGAAGTGTCCTGCACGGTGTAATCCTGAGTGGCCGTACCACGCAGGTAGCCCAGTTTTAGTCCGATGTTCAGCTTTTCGGATGGATGGTAGATCAACCCGCCGGCAAAATCAAAATGATTATAGTCGTTAGTTCTTGTTTTGTCGTAGAAGCTGCGCCAGTCGTCGTTTCCCTGTGTGCTGTATTCATCGCGGCGCAGGCGGGCGTATTCGCCGCTGCGGTTATGCATTACCGCGCTGAAGGTGGCGCCGAAATCAAGCCGGGAACTTAGTTTTACACCCACATTCACCAACCACAAATGGGCGCGCGTGAGCATATTGTCTTCCCCGGCTGAACGGTCGATGACCGGCACGTTCTCCTGGTCGGCAATCACGGCGCCGCGGTAATCCATACCGTAACTGGCATAGTAAATGGGAAAGGCCGTACGATAAAAGGGTTCCTCTTTGAACAGAAACTGGTAACTGGCATTCAGAGCCACACGTGACGACAGGCGGTTTAACAATCCGATGGACAACACCGGCTCCGGTTCGCTGCGCGTGACGGTGTACCAGCGCGGATCGTAATACGGGCGGTAATACGCGGCGTAATCTACGTAAGGATTAAACGGGCGGTAGCCCACCACGGCCGGTTCGTGACGGTCGCCACGAAAATCAATGTACAACAAGGTGGTGTCCGCAGGCAGCGCGGCCGGATTCATATGCAGCTCCAAAAAGGGATCGGATACCAATCCCAACGCCACGTTTTTGAAGGGCTGAATGCCGTACGGGTTAAGATAAAAGCTATTGAAGTAAAGAGAAGAATGTTCAAAGCTTTTTTCAGTCACGCGCTCGCCCCAATACTGGGCAAACAGAAAAATGGGCGCAAAGAGGAGTAAAATCAGCCATCGCATGATGCACCTCCTGAAGTATTTGAGATGATTTTTGGGAATACCTTAATGAATAATGCGATTTTTGTGCCAGAAAAAGAACGTGTTTTGGAAAGAATGTTTTTTAAAGAGTTACGAAGGGGAGAGGATTTGGGATTTATGAAAAAGATATCAGAAATCTGAGGGGGTATCAAAAATTTGATACTCTAAAACAAACGCATCCGCGCATTTTGATAGGTTTGAATCTCACTGCTTTCTTTCTCCTGCTCTTGCTCCTTCTCCTTCTCCTTCTCTAATT
Organism: uncultured Calditrichaceae bacterium; assembly: GCA_964547355.1. Lineage (GTDB taxonomy): Bacteria > Calditrichota > Calditrichia > Calditrichales > Calditrichaceae > CAZJNP01. Next base: position 3,042 of record CAZJNP010000247.1, on the reverse strand, counting down.
AAATCTGAGCTAGAGTACGAGAAGGAGCACGAGCAAGAGTATGAGTAAGAGCACGAGAAGGAGTAAGAGTAAGAATAGGGAAGAATTGACTGATGTGTACTCGTTGCTAAGGTCAAATTAGAATGTAGTATTGAATGCTTTGTGGCCCAATCGGGAATCAATCGCGGTAGTTTCTGGAGTAGTAGCGCAGGAAGGTCTGTTCCATACGGCGCTGTTCTTCGGTTTTGGCGCCCTGGTTGCGCACATCAACCAGTTCCTTGAGGGTAAATTTCTGAAGGAACTTCAAGTCGTCTTTATTCAGCTCCTGATTATGCCCGAATTCCAATATTTCGATTAAAATGTTCAGGCGGATGTTTTTAAAATGGTAAACCACGAAGGGTTCAAAAGCCTTGCCGGTTTCTTTGTCCAGAATCTCCACCACCCGTTCGATTTCCATCCGGTCACGGTACTGGCGGCGGGAGGTCAGGGCGTCGAAAACATCGCACACAGCCAGGATTTTTCCACCCAGCGGAATCTCTTCACCGCGCAGACCCTGGGGATAACCGGTGCCGTCGATGCGCTCGTGGTGGGAAGAAGCCACATCCGGCACTTCCCGCAGTTCCTTCTGGAAATGAATTTTTCCGAGAATACTTTTACTTAAACTGGCGTGCCGCTTGATGATCTCATATTCTTCATCGGACAACTTTTTATTTTTAAACAGCACAATTTCAGGCACGCCCAGCTTACCGATGTCATGCAACAGGGCGGAGTAGCGGATCAGTTCGATTTCCTGCGGTTTTAAACGCATCAACCTGGCCACCTGCACGGAGTAGAGCGTCACGCGCCGGGAGTGGCCGGAGGTGATGTAGTCGCGGGCGTCCAGGGTGGTCGAGAGCGTCTCGATAAAGCTGATGAAAGACTTGCGCTGCTCTTCGTACAACTGGGCGTTTTCAATGGCCGTGGCGGCAATGGAAGAAATGGCGGTCAGCAGTTCTTCGTCGTCCTTGTTAAAAGGGCCTTCGAATTTATTGAGCACCTGAAACACGCCAATAATTTCATTCTTTTTGTTGCGCATGGGCATGGTGAGGATGTTACGCGTGCGGTAGCCGGTCTTTTTGTCGATTTCCGGATTGAAACGATAATCCGCATAAGCGTCCGGGATGTTCAATACTTCGCCGGTGGTCGCCGCATGTCCGGCGATGCCCTTATCAGCCGGGAAGCGGATTTCTTCCCGCACACCGATGGCCACTTTGGACCACAGTTCGTTTTTTTCGGCGTCCAGCAAAAAGACCGTGCAGCGATCGGCGCGCAACTGTTCGCGCACCACGTCCATGATGCGGAAGAGCAGTTTGTTCAGGTCAAGCACACTGGCCAGGGAATTGGTGACCTCAATCAGCGATTTCAACCGCTCGTTTTCTTTCCGTAAAGATTGAACGATGTCCGGGCTGTTATCAGTCCAGGTCTTCGAATTCGGCATCTTCGATATCTTTTCTGTTTTTTAACGGTGGATTTTCCGGCGGTTTCTGCTGCTCACGCACATGCGGATTGGCCGGTGCACTGGTAAAGGCCGGTTTAAGAATGCGGTAAAATAAGTAGCCCAGCAGCGCTAATAGAATAACTCGAAACATATGTATCACCTGCGTTTATGAGGTATGTAGTAGCGCGTTCCACCCTGATGGTGATTGATTTCCACTAAAATGTCCTGATAGTCCTGCTCGGAATGCTGAAAATCGATTTCGTCCGTGTTAATCACCAGCAGCGGCGTTTTGCTGTAATGGAAAAAGAATTTGTTGTACAAATCGTTCAATGCGGCAATATAGTCCTCTTTAATATTCTTCTCGTAAGAACGTCCGCGTTTCCTGATGTTTTCCATCAGATGTCTGGTAGAGGCCTGTAAATAAATGACCAAATCCGGACGCGGAATTTCTTTTTCCATTAAACGCGCGATTCCGTCGTATAATTTCATCTCTTTTTCGGAAAGATTCAGCGTGGCAAAGATGCGATCTTTCTCGAAAATATAATCACTAACGATTTTTTGATGAAAAAGATCCAACTGAACCAGCTCTTGCATTTGTTTGAAACGGCTGAGTAAAAAGAAAATCTGTGTCTGAAAAGCATAGCGTTTAGGGTCTTCGTAAAATTCTTCCAGAAAGGGATTTTCTTCAAATTCTTCCAGAAGCACAGAAGCTCCGAGGGTTTTAGCCAGCATATCGGCCAGGGTGGTTTTACCTGCGCCGATCACGCCTTCAATCGCAATAAATCTCAGTCTTTCCAGTAACATAGTTCCTGCCAACGCTGTTCGGTTCTAATATACCATTAATAAAGGACTCTGTCCAAACGGGAATTCAGAATTCAGTCACATTCAAAAGGGACCGATGCGTGTTACGGGTGAACGATCGCGGCACTCCGACAGTAATTGGCGAATGTCCGCACCCGCTCGGTTACGAAAATCCGGCTGAATTTGAGCGAGCGGTTGTAACACGAACTTCCTTTTTTCCAGACCGGGATGGGGAATGGAAAGCACCGGTCCGGAAATGGTTTCACCTTCCCATTCCACGATATCGATATCGATCACGCGCGGCCCCCAGCGCACGCTTTTGGTACGACCGACTTGCATCTCCAGGGCTTTGATCTTACGTAATAAACGGAAAGGCCGCAGAGAGGTTTCCACTTCTGCCACAATATTGACAAAGTCCGGTTGTTCCACACCGCCGAAGGGTGCGCTTTCGTACAGATCGGAAACCGCGTTAATACGGCTAAATGATTCCAGCCCCGCCATTGCCCGGCGGATATTGGCGATCCGGTCGTTCAGGTTGCTTCCCAGGGACAAAATATATTTCATGGTTTTGAACGGTGAATTTCCACTTCCACGTAATCCAGCAGGCCCTGCACCGGCACATGCGGTTTACGTACCCGGATGACCACGTCGTTGATTCCCGGCAACTGCAAAATCTGGGATGCGATGCGTTCGGCCACGGTTTCGATCAATTTGAATTTATAATTTTCAAAGGTCTTTTTAGCGATGGCGTATATTTTGCGATAATCGATCGTTTCCTTTAAGTC
>CAZJNP010000246.1:0-4917 GCA_964547355.1 uncultured Calditrichaceae bacterium | reverse complement strand
ATGTAAGCGAACATAAATTTTCCAGTCAAACTGATTCCAGTTTTAAGAGTTATAGTGAATGAATCTTTTTTTTTCTAATTTCCAATTCCTATTTTCTCTTTCCTGTCAATGACGCAATGTCAGCCCCCCACATCCAATCTTTTCCGAAAAATATCAACTAAATAATTTTGTTATTTATTTTCAGATTTTTTACCTTTTATTTCAAATCGTGGGGCTCAATTTTAACTAAATATATTATCAGGTCTTCGCTACGGAGAGCGCATGCAGAATTTGCAGGATCTTTACGAATTCTATTTGCAGACCAAACCGTCCAAAGGGAAAGTACAGGCAGCTACCCGTTTTTTAATCCATATTTGTCGTTACTTGCAGGTCTCCTCTCCGGAGGAAGTCACACCGGATCGCTTTGGTGAAATCCCGGAAGCGATCGAATCCCATCATGAACTGGCCTATCATAGCGCCATTCAGGAAAAAAGCATCCTGGCGGAAATGATCGGACGTTATGGTCCGCGCGATGGTTGGGAGAAAGTGCTGGATATTCTTTTAACGGATAAGGACGATAACCTGCGTCAATTTACTCTCCAGGCGTTAGCCTATTCCGTATGCGACCAACTGGAGTCGATCATTTCTTACTTGGAGCGGTTCAAGGATGGCGAGCATCCCTTGATGCGCCAGGTCACGGCCAGTTTGATTGCCAAGGTGCTGGTTCAAAAAGGGTGCGAGCAGTTAAAAAGCCGGATTGTGCTCTGGGCCCAGCAGGGCGACCCGGCGATGATTCAGCAGATCTATGACCATGTACAAACCATCAGCCTGAGCACGGCGGATTATTCACAGGCCGCGAAAGTGACCCGCTGGTTTCTCAGCACCTTTCCTTTTTTAGCAGCGTCAGGTTTTTCTGAATAACTCTTTTCCCTAATTTCTTTTTTTTCAGAAACGAACAAATCCGGGGTACTTGGTAGACCGTTCATAAGCGATGAAAAGTGATGTTTTTTATTACATAAAAAAGGCTGCCCTCCCTGGACAGCCTTTTCTTTGTTAGGCGAAAGGTCAAAAATTTATTTGGACAAAAGCATCCGTTTTACCTCAAAATGATTGCCAGCCCGCAAACGGTAAAAATAAATTCCGGAAGGCAGATGACCGGCGTTCCATTGAATGGCATAATACCCGGCCGTGAGATGTTGATCCACCAGCGTTTCAATTTTTCTTCCCAGCAAATCGAAAACCGTTAACGTGGTTTTAGCCGGCGCATCCAGATCAAACTGGATGGTCGTGGACGGATTGAAAGGATTGGGATAATTGGCGTAAAGACGGAACCGTTCCGGATTTATTTGATCTGATTTATCCACTGCATTAGGCGAACCGCTGAACTGGGCGTCATTGACAATCAGGGAAAAAACCTGCCGGTCGTTGTACAGGGTGTCTTTATGGGCAATCTGAATGGTGTAGTCTCCGGCCGGAGGCGCTGCCACATAAATCTGTTCCACGTTATCGCGGAAATTGTCTCCGGTAGTGGCCGGCGCGGTGCGGTTGTTGGGGTCCAGCACCCAGGGGAGGTAAGTGGAATCAGTGCCAATCAATCGCATGTCCAGATCGTTGACCAGCATCAGGTCGGGCGGGTCCACCTGCGGTTCCACCGGATGGCCGGGTGCATCCGTCCAGCACAGGGTGATTTTTAAGGGTGACGTTCCGTCCGTGCGGATGGAATAGGTGATGGTCTGGTTTTCCAGTAAGGTATCTACAACAATGGCGCTTGATACGGCTCCAGTGGAAGCCTCGGTGATGAGTTCAGCCGCTCTTTCTGTATTCAGCAAGCCCCAGCCAAAACGGTAGTCCGGTCCGTCGGCATCGCCGGCTTCGTCAGCGGTGTGGATGACCAGCGCTTTTAAAGTAGAGGCACGCATTGGGTTGTAATCGTTTAGCTCGGCGTAATGCTGCTCCAAAAGCGCCAGCGATCCGGTTACGTTGGGCGCGGACATGGAAGTTCCGTCATAGGTAATGTAGGCATCGTCGGAGCCGTTGGAACAGGAATAGACGCCGGTGCCGTTGGCCACCAGATCCGGTTTGATGCGTCCGTCGTCGGTCGGTCCCCAGCTGCTAAAAGCGGACATCACCACATCGGAAACCGCCCGGTAACCGTTGGGTATATCTTCAATGGCGCCGATGGTTACCACGTTTTTGGCCACGCTTAAAGGATCCAATGTATCGTAACCGTCGTCCGGTTCATAGTCGGCGGGGTGACGGCTTCCCACCAGAGGCTCGTCGTTGCGGTCGTTACCGGCGGATTTAACAATCAGATGGAAGGGCGCATTGTAAGAAATTTCATCAAGAATTTTGCTGTCATCTTCGGAATAAAAACCAAATTTGTAATCTTCATCATCAGAAATATCTGAATCACCGTACCAATGCGTTCCGCCGTCATTCCAACCGCACAATAAACCGTAAGAGTGATTGGAGACAGCTTGATCTGCGCATGCCGCGGCCATTTCGGAATAATTATCATTATAGTCGTATGCATCCACGCGTGCATCGGGCGCCATACCGTGGGCGGCGGTGTCGATGCCTGTGGCGATCATGGTGCCGGCCACATGCGTGGCGTGGCTGATGATGGAAGAAGGGCTGTCCATCTGGCGCACCCGCCCTAACAATTCCTGGTGGGTGGTCAGCACGCCTCCGCCGTCCCATTCGCCGATCACAATATCTCTGCCGGATAAGCTTAATCCGGCAGAACCGCCGTCCCATACTTTATCCGTGGATACGGTTTTTGCCGCGTTGATATTGTTGGTTCCGTAGTAAATGGGCACACCATTGACATTCAGCCGTTGTACTTCGAAGGCATGTCCGTTTTCGATCACCTGCACCGGCAGACCCAATTCCAGCGCCTTTTGAACGGCCTGCTCTTTTTGACTTACGTAGCGTTCGTGGTATTCGTTGCTTAACTGTTCCAGGCGCGCCCTGTTGAGGGATTGAGCGGAAGCAAAGTGCACCAATATGAGCAATCCGATACTCAGTATTTTTGCTGCGTTCATTGTAACCTCCTTGTTTTGGTTTGTTTATAATTCGTCCATGTGAATGGTCTTTTGTAATCGACCGCCTGATGAGTAGATAACCACCACATCGTCGCAACCGCCGTTGGCCGGACTAAAATCGGCGTAGCCTGTACTCCTGCCGTTATTTGTCAGATCCACGATGCCGCTGTGCGGATAGGCGCAGGTCGGCCGGTATTTGACGGGCGCGGAATTGCGAATGACGATGTCCGTAACCAGCGGCGGCGGTTCGCTGCAGGCGGTTTGCAGATTGCCGTAAATGGTGTACAGGTCGTCGTACGGGTCCTGCGGCGTATTGTTGGTTTGCACCAGCACTTTCAAATTACCGGTTACCGAATAAACCACACCGTCTTTGGCAATCACGCCGTTTTGAATGGTAACGGTGATTTCATCTTTCTTCACCACAAAGCGAACGTCCCCGGTCATGCGATACCCTTCGCATGTAAAATTTTCAAACAGAGCTTTAAAGGTTAAGTCGCTGCTTTCCGTTTCGCTTTCCAGATGAATGGCTCCGCTGCAATACAAACCGGAGGAACCGGTACATCCGCCGCCCCAGTTCAGCGTCAATTTACGTCGCACCGGATAAAAGACGGCCGTCGGACATCCGTCATAAAGCGTATCGGAAACCATGCCGGAAGATTTTTGTAGTGTGTTGTTTTCATCGGCGGATGTGGCCAGCGCCGAAGCCGGAATGACCATAGCCTCCATGTAAGTGGTAGCGTAATAGGTGGCAGTGGCGTTTTGCTGCACATCCTGAGCACTTAAATCATCGTTATTACTCGAGGTAGTGTCTTTTTTACAGCCCGTAAAAACCAAACCCGATATTAGCAGCAGCATTGCGAAAGTGCGCCAGATTATTACGTGATTCATATTTAAACCCTTCCCTGTTTTTTATCATAATGTTCGGGAAATAATCATGCGTCCTTACATTTCAAATGTTGCAAAAATGTTGCGATTTTTCGCAAAAATTGTTGCGTTTCCTTTCAAATACAAAAGGCGACCCAAAGGCCGCCTTTTTTCATTTGTTAAGGGATTAAGTCGTTTAGATAGATCAGCACATCCTCGTAACCATCGGTGGATACTTTGGCCACGTCGTCACATCCGCCGTAAAGGGGTTCAAAATCAATGTGCACAATGTTAGTCTCAAATTCTGGAATGTCCATTTTTAACAAATGAATCGTTCCCTTGTACGGATACTGACAAAACAGTTTGAATATCAGTGGATCTCGTGCATACACCGTGGCGGACAACTCTTTCGTCGGACCTTCGCTGGGTATTCCGGGAACGATCCTCAATCCTAAGGATACTTTATAGGTATCGTCAAAGGGATCCTGGAGGGTGCCGTTGGCATCCACTTTCATTCCAATACGGCCGTTGATAGTCACAAATTTGCTATCGGTGGATATGGAACCGTCCGTGATGGATATGTTGATGGAATCCAGTTTCATGGTGAATTCTATGGTTCCATAGAGATCGTATTCGTTGATGGTATAATCATTGAATTTGGCGGTGAAAACCAGCTGACCACCTTCCAGTTTTCCTGTTAGCAGTATGGAACCGCTGTGTTTAATACCGCCGGTCCCGATGCAGCTATCGCCATAGTCCAGGAATAACTCCCTGGTGGTGCGATTGTAAGTGGCAATCGGGCAGCCGGTAAGAATCGTATCCAGAGTTCCGGCGCCTTTGGCTAAGGCATAAGAACCAGAGGTGGCGGCGGTCAGGGCCGATGCAGGCATGGTCATGGCTTCGGCGTATAAAGTGGAATAATAGGCCGCTTCTGCAGTTTCCTGAGTTTCTTCTTCGGTAAATTCTTTAACTTCCTCTTTGGTGTCCGTACTGTTTTTATCGCAACCGTTCATCAGCAACAACCCGGAAA
>CAZJNP010000245.1:0-4923 GCA_964547355.1 uncultured Calditrichaceae bacterium | reverse complement strand
CCTTAAAACCTTATAAATAAGATAAATATTTTCAGCGTTTATTTAATAAAATGGCTATAAATCAGCGAATATGCAAATTAATGGGGAGGTAAAGTTGTCTAATCTAATGGTTTTACACCATGACAATGTATTTCAATCGGAAAAAGAATTTTTAGAAAACCGGCTGCCTGATTGGGAATTCCATTATTTTTCTCACCATCCAGCATCTGATGGCCTTGTTGAACGAACGATTAACGAATATAATGTGCATTTTTTGATTTACGCCCAGAATCTTACCACACATTCTCTACAATTAATTAGACGTCTCAAAGAACGCTTCCCCTTGCTCACGATTATTTTTTACAATTCTCAAATGAAAAGCGAAGAATTTGCTCAGTTGTTTTTAGCTGGTGTGGATTACTGCATTATCGGTGATGCCCGGCAGATCAATTTAATCAACACCCTGGAAGAATTATGGGAAAATCATTGGAAACGTATTCCGCATAAATTCTTTCCCGCTGATCTGCTACCTCTTTCAAAGCGTGCGGCGGAAATTGTACACTTTATCGAAACCAGACCTTTACGTTTTTTTACTTCATATAATATTGCAGAATTTTTTAATTATTCCGAAAGTCATTTTAGAGCGGAATTTAAAAAGGTGTTCAAAACCAGTTTCAGGGTATTTAAGCAAAAACTTTTATCACATTATGAATATAGATTACTATTTGAGAAAAAACTGAAACCTAAAGAAATCATCGAAATCTTAAATTACAAGAATATATCTGCGTTCAGCAGATCGTTTAAAACGCGCCATGGACATTCATGGCAAACTTTAATCAGACAATCAGAACATATTTAAAGAAGGTTGGCTATGTTAAAGACTCCTTTTGATTCCATCACATTTCATCCGAAAACTCTGGTCGAATTAGTCCAGTGGCGTGCGCAAAACGAACCGGATAAGATCGCTTATACATATTTGAGGGATGACAAAAAAGAGATTAAGCTTTCTTACGGTGAATTGGACCGTAGAGCGCGGGCCATTGCTTCATTTCTGCAACAGAAAGGATTAACTGGAGAACGCGCTCTTCTGCTCTATCCACCGGGATTGGATTATATATCTGGATTTTTCGGTTGTTTGTATGCGGGAGTCATCGCCATTCCGGCCTATCCCCCGGACCCCAGCCGCCTGAACCGCTCTTTGCCCCGTCTGCAGGCCATTATCAACGACGCCGGCGCTACCATTGCCCTGACCACTGATTCCATCATGTACATGATCCGTATGTTAAAACTGGGCAGTAAAGTCAGCAATACACTGGGCAAAATGCCCTTTTTGCGAAAATTTCGCACCACCATGAAATACTTCTCCTCCGGCAAACAAGCTATCGCCGAATCCAAAGAAATGGGCGATTTACAGTGGTTTTCCACAGATTCTATTCCGGACGGTCTGAGCGACGAATGGCAGCACCCGAATATCGACGCCGACACCATTTCTTTTCTGCAATATACTTCCGGTTCGACCGGCAATCCCAAAGGCGTCATCCTCACTCACGCCAATCTGCTGCATAATTCCAATACGATATACAACGCCCTGAAATACAAAGAAAACTCCGTGGGCGTTTTTTGGTTACCGATCTACCATGATATGGGGCTGATCGGCGGCGTATTACAGCCACTATATTCCGGACGTCCCAGCTATCTCATGTCGCCTATTGCATTTTTACAACGACCACTGCGCTGGCTGGAAGTTATCAGCAGCATTCCTAAAGACTTCGTGGTGGGCACAGCCGCTCCTAATTTTGCTTATGATTTGTGTATCAAAAAAGCCACGCCGGAAAAGGTACAGAAACTGGATTTAAGTCGCTGGGAGTTTGCCTTGAGCGGCGCAGAACCGGTACGTGCCCATACCATCGATCGTTTTACCGAAGTGTTCCAACCCGCCGGTTTTCGTAAAGAAGTCTTTTATCCCGCATTCGGATTGGCCGAGGCTACGCTGCTGGTAACCGGAGCCAAACCCGAAGAAAAACCGGTTTATCTGACCGTCGATAAATTAGCCCTTAAGAAAAACAAAATCATCGAAGTGCCGGAAGAAGACCCTAACGGTCAAACGCTGGTTAGTTCAGGTTATATTCAGGAAGGCATAAAAACAATCATCGTAAATCCGGATACTTTTCTGGAGTGCAAACCCGGAGAAATCGGTGAAATATGGGTTATGGGTGACAGCGTTTCCAGAGGCTACTATGGCCGCGAGCAGGAAACCAAGGAAACCTTCCAGAACTATCTGGCCGATACCGGAGAGGGGCCATACCTGCGTACCGGCGATATGGGTTTCATTAAAAACGAAAACCTGTTTGTCACCGGCCGGGTCAAGGATTTAATCATCATTCGCGGCACCAACCATTATCCGCAAGACATTGAATTTACCGTGGAAAACGCTCATCCGGAAATTCGACACGGCTGTACGGCCGCATTCACCATCGATGAAAACGGCACGGAAGAGCTGGTAGTCGTTGCGGAAATCCGGCGCAGTAAAAATGTGGATTTCAATGAAATTATCCAGGCTATCCGGGAAGCGATTACGGCTAACCACGATCTGCAAGCCCGCGCCGTGGTGTTGATCAAAGCCCGCTCCATTAACAAGACATCCAGCGGAAAAAGTCAACGCCGGGCCACCAAAGCCGATTTTCTGGAAAACCGCCTGGCAGAAGTGGCGCGCTGGGAAGCCTCCGAAGGAGAACTGCTACAAACTCCGGCTCCGTCAGAAACAGAAACTCCGGAAACCACCCCGGCACCCACCGCTGGTATCGCTAAGGATGATCAGACCCGGGAAATCGAACAATGGATCGTTCGACAGCTTTCGGAAACATTAAACGTTCCGGAACAGCAAATCGACGTACGCCAGCCCTTTATCAGTTTTGGGCTCGATTCTGCCCAGGCGGTTGGCTTGGCCGGTGATCTGGAAGAATGGCTGGGTAGAACACTGCCACCAACGCTGATATGGGATTACCCCACCATCGAAGCTTTAGCGCAGTATCTGGCTACCGAAGAAATCGGAATCGCCGTTAAGACGAAACCAAAAGTAAAAGTTGTTTCCGAATACGAGCCCGTAGCCATTATCGGCATCGGGGCGCGCTTTCCCGGCGCCAATAACAGCGACGAATTCTGGCATCTGCTGAAAAACGGGCTGGAAGGCATTCGGGAAGTGCCTGCCAACCGCTGGGACGCCGATAAGTATTACGATCCCGAACCCGGTAAACCCGGAAAGATGAACACCAAGCATGGCGGTTTCCTGGATCATGTGGATCAATTCGACGCCGAATTCTTCGGAATATCGCCCCGGGAAGCGGTGCATATCGATCCCCAGCAGCGCATTTTACTGGAAGTAAGCTGGGAAGCCCTGGAAAACGCCGGCATTGCGCTCGACCGCCTGTCCGGTACACGCACCGGTGTGTTTGTAGGAATCAGTGCCAATGACTATTCCCGTTTACAGAAAGGCGGACTGGAAAAAATCAATCCTTACTCCGGCACAGGCAACGCATTCAGTATTGCGGCCAACCGCCTCTCCTATATTTACGACCTGCATGGTCCCAGCCTTTCTCTGGATACGGCCTGTTCTTCTTCCCTGGTAGCCGTTCATGAGGCCTGTCAGAGCCTGCGTGCCGGTGACTGTGATATGGCCATGGCCGGCGGCGTGAATCTGATTCTGTCACCTGAACTTACCATCACCTTTTCTCAGGCCCGCATGATGTCCGGCGACGGACGCTGCAAAACATTTGACGCATCCGCCGACGGGTACGGTCGCGGCGAAGGCGCAGGAATGGTGATTTTGAAACGCCTGTCCGACGCGATCCGGGATAAAGACCATATCATCGCGGTAATCCGCGGTTCTGCAGTCAATCAGGACGGCAGAAGCAACGGCATCACCGCGCCCAACGGTCTGGCGCAGCAGCAGGTAATCAACGAAGCGCTGGATAACGCCGGCGTCGCCCCGGATCAGATTCAGTACATCGAAACCCACGGTACCGGCACACCACTCGGAGACCCCATCGAAATCGAATCCATTAAAAAAACCATGCTCCAGGAACGGGCAAAAGACAATCCCCTGTATATAGGTTCTGTCAAAACCAATATTGGACATCTGGAATCCGCCGCCGGCATCGCCGGTTTGATCAAAACCGCTTTAGCTCTGGAAAAAGAAGAGATTCCGCCCCATATTAATTTTAAGGAATTGAATCCGCATATTAAGATTGACGGTACGCCCATCCGGATTGCAACGGAAAATATACCCTGGCCACGGGACGGCAAAAAAAGGCTGGCTGGCATCAGCGCCTTCGGATTCGGCGGAACCAATGCGCACATCATCCTGGAAGAAGCGCCCCAAACGATTGCCGAGGAAGCTCCCGAAGTAGAATACGACGAGCATGAAAAACTACTTGTGTATTCCGCGCATAACGAACGGGCCCTCTCCGAAATGGAAAAAGCCTATCTGCATTTTGTAAAAAATCATCTGGAAAATACGCCTAAAGCCTTTTACGAACTGGCCTACAATCTGGCGCTGCGCCGCACGCACCAGGACCATAGGCTGGTTATTGTCGCTTCGGGCAAAGTAGACCTGGTGCAAAAATTAAACGCCCTGGTCAATAAGGAAGAAATCCCCTATGCAGCGCATGGCCTGCGTGACGCGAATTTCCGTCCAAAAGTGGCCTTTGTTTTTTCCGGACAGGGGCCGCAGTGGTGGGCTATGGGCCGCGAGTTGATGCAAAAAGAACCGATCTTCCGCGCAACCATCGAACGCATCTCCTTTTTATTACAGGAGCTTGCGGGCTGGTCTCTGGTCGATGAACTAAATGCGGACGAAGCCACTTCCCGACTGGATCAAACCGAAGTGGCTCAGCCTGCCCTTTTTGCGATCCAGACCGCATTGGCCGCCCTGTGGCGTACCTGGGG
>CAZJNP010000244.1:0-4924 GCA_964547355.1 uncultured Calditrichaceae bacterium | reverse complement strand
CTTCAGGGTCGTGAAGCGGCACCGCTCACACACACAGTCTGAAGGCTTTAGCCCGGAAGAGTTGGGCTGAAGCCCCGCAAGGGCCGGCAGGTGGCCAAAGTCCCCGCCATGAATGGCAGTGTTTAGTCATTCCCTGTGGTATGTTAGCTTAGCCTGTACCATAATCTTTTTTTATTTTCAGCCCCTAACGTCTATTTAACTCTTTAGAATCAGGGAATAACAGGTCATACATGTTACGGTTTTGGGGGATAACCAGTTACACAATTAAACGCTATTGACTAATGACCTTTTTTTAATGTGCTAATGCAAGCCGAACGATCGCCTGCGCCTTGAATTCTAACAAAAAATAAATTGTAAAATTTTTCTTGCCCTATGCAGATTAACTAAGTATTATAATTTTATTCATATCACTTTTGGGGAATATTATTTGAAATATTTTACACAGTTTAGATCATGGTAGTTACGATTTAAGTGTCTCAATCTCCTCAGCCGGTAATTATTGCCGTAAGCGACTTTATTTTAGGAGATATTTAATGCATAAGAACTATTTGGTTTACCCACTGTTTTTATTGTTAGTGATAAGTTGTGCCGCCAATAAATCGAACATTATCAATTTCAGTAAATTGGGTTTTACTCCGGTGGCACGCACACCGGTAAAAATATTATTTGAATTCTCACATAAAAAGCATACCGTTGGCTATGATGTCATTCCCAAAACATTGAATCGACCTGGCATTTCCGATTTCAATGATATCTTAACCGAGTCCATTTCTGAAATTTCAAATATTCAATCTTACCGTATATATACGCACTTTTCTGGTGACGTTAAAAATCCAGAGAAAAGAAAAATTCTTCGATCTTTAAAGGATTCCTGCGACTATACGATTAAAATAGACATTGTCAGACAAAAATCTTTCGCCAAGCACTTTTTGGGATCACTAATCAGTATATTTAGTCTCACAATAATTCCGGTTGGTTATTCCTGGGACTATCGGTTTACTGTTGAGGTTTATGATTCAAAGCAAAAAATATTTGAAACTTACCGCTCAGCCTCTATTACAAATTGGATAGAACCTTTGCTTATTTTTATTTACCCGTTCCATCCTGAAGAAAGAAAAACTGAAGAAATTTACTATGATGTTTTAATAAATATTTTTCAGGAAATCGAAAACAAAGGGATTGTGGCATAGCGAACCATGTAATCATTAATTGAAACATAAGGGAACATACAGGCTGCCCAGCTATACATTTAAAAAATTATAATTTCTCTTACCGGCTTAATTTTTTAATATGTCAACAAAATAAAAAGGCAAGTAACTTATACTGTTACTTGCCTTTAAATGTGTGGCGCCTCCCAGAATCGAACTGGGGACACACGGATTTTCAGTCCGTTGCTCTACCGACTGAGCTAAAGCGCCACTTATTTTTGAGTGTGCAAATTTAATATTCTATTTTATGTATTGCAAATCAATTTCCACGCTAAAAGAGGTCCAGATTAAGTCCCTCATCTTTTACCTGTCTGGCTAAAGAGTCCAGACGCAGCAACACCCGGTTCATATTAATATACAAGGTGGTGTCGGTCAGCATTTTTCCTACCGTTCCCTGATTACTTTCAATCCGGGCCAGTACATTTTTCAAAGAAACGGTCGCCGTGTCCAGTTTAGCCGTAACCCGGTTTAAATTTTGCATAGTGCCATGAAAATCACGATCGTTTCTGTTCAGAATATCCTTTAAACTGGCTACCGTACTATCCAGAACCAGAATAGTGTGATTTAGAGAAGCAGGCGTGGAAAGAAGCGCCGTGGTAATTGTACTGACATTTTCCAGCGAACGGTCAATCTTTTTTTGCAAACCGCCGTCCTGCAGGATTTTATTAATCATAGCGATGGTGGTATCCAGACGATAAGTAAGCCGGGACATATCTTCCGCCAAATCACCGATTACCAGACCCACGTCCACAATCCGGCCGCCGTACTTCCCGTGGAAAGGTTGTTTGGACAGATTAATTTTTTTCGGAGATTTCCCGGGAAAGATTTCAATCTTCATACCCGCTAACAGTTCCGCACTGATTACCGTAAACGTGGCGTCTTCGTATAACTGTACCTTATCGTTGAGTTCAATGGTGCATAATACCTGCCTGCCCAGCCAATCGATTTTAAGTACCTTGCCCTCTTTAACGCCGTTTACCGTTACCGGGTCTCCAGGCACCATGCCGCCCACATTTTCGAAAACAATCTGCAGGTGGTATTTGTTGGTGTGCAACCGATATCCCTTACCCCAGATAATGCCCAGAATTAGAATCAACGTGGACACAATAAGGGCAATTCCAACTTTAAATTCCGTCGTAAATATTTTCTTCATCGTTCGAATTCTTTATGATGATTTATCTTGTTTATCAAATACTTTGGAAAGCGGAATAATTCTGGCTTCCGGTATGTCCTGGCAGAAAAAACGGACGCCCCTTTCCATACATCGCTTAAAAGAGGCCACTTCCTCCTTATTTAAATAAAGGTAGGAAAGGTACTTCCTGCGTCCTTCTTTGTAATGAATACCCCCTACATTAACTTCGTTTATTGCAATCCCTGTGTTCAGCAACCGTTCCACTACCTGAGGGCCGTTTACCAGAATGATCGTCCTGCTTAAATCGGTTTCTTCCTTTTTTAGCATTTCCGCTAACATTCCCACATTTACAACCAGAGCATTCAAATGATCGGGAACGATGGAAAGGTACAGCTCTTTTTCCCATTCATTCTCGCTGACAGAATCATCGCACAGCACAATCTCTTTGGAGTGCAAGTGCGTAACCCAGCCGATGACCACCTGTCCATGAATCAAGCGATCGTCTATTCGGAAAAGTTGTATCGCTTTCACCGTTCCAGAATTCCTTTTTTTCCATCCACTACGATTTTTTGAATTAATTCCTGCCAGGGTAAGCGGTTAAAATTCATATGATACGAAACCAGCATGGGAACGTTAACTCCGGCAACAATCCACGTATTGTCATGCTGTTTTTTTAGCCGGTTTGCCAGCAGCCAGCAACTTCCGCCGACCAGATCGACAAAAAGTAACAGCTTTTCAGGTTTTCGTTCAACAATTAAAGCTTCTATTGCGCTCTGTATGTCATCCAGGGCTATCTCCTGATTGGAAAAGCATAAAACTTCGGAAGCCGGTGTAATCAATTTTTCGGTGACCGCTTTCAGGCAACACGCCAAAGAGCCGTGGGTGACAAGGCAAGTTAATGTATTGTGGTTCATTCCCAGTCTTTCTTCAAATAGTCCAGGTCTTTATCCAGCGGAAGAATGTCTTTATTCTTCATATATTCTTTGAGCCGTTTGTTAAACTCCTTCGGAGTGTGATACCCGTACATTTTCAGCAGATGATTCATGGCGATGGTTTCGGCAATAACGGTAATATTTTTCCCGGGATGAATGGGTAGCACTACCTGAGGAATTTTAACCCCTAAAATACTCGTGGTCACATCATCCATCCCCACCCGTTCGTATTCCTTGCCTTTTTCCCATTCCACCAAATGCACTTCCACTTCCAGCCTTTTCTGCATCCGTACACCGCGGATGCCAAAAATGCGCTTAACATCCACTAAACCCACACCCCGAATTTCCAAAATGTGTTCGCCGATCTCCCGTCCCCTGCCGATCAACACTTCTTCCGCTTTACGGGTAATGATGACCAGGTCGTCCGCTACCAGACGATGTCCGCGCTCGACCAGATCCAGGGCAATTTCACTTTTACCGATGCCGCTTCTTCCTGTCAATAATATCCCAATACCGTAAACATCCACCAACGTTCCGTGCATGGAAATTTGAGGCGCAAATTTTGTTTCCAGATATTCGCCAAGCAGATGCACGGCCTGAGTAGTACTGAAGGGCGTGCTCAAAATGGATATATATCGGCGGGTGGCCGCTTTAACCAAATATTCCGGAGCCGGATTGTTGTTGGTGATAATGATGGCCGGAATTTCAAATTCGATAAAACGGTTTATGGAGTGTTTCAGTTTATCTTCGCTCAGTCCGGAGAGATATTTGATTTCGGTGTTGCCTAAAATTTGAATACGATCGGCAGTAAACAATTCCACAAATCCGGATAATGCTAATCCCGGACGGTGCAATTCACTGGATGTGATTTTGCGATTTAACCCGTTTTCCGAACAAATTAACCGTAACTTTAACAGATGCTCGGTTTCCGCCAGCAAGGTGCGAACTGTGATAAAATCTGTCATAGCAAAAATTTAATAAAGTTTACTCACCGTAGCAAAACAAAAAAGGCGCCGCTTTTTTTGCGGCGCCTGATCCTATCTGAACCTAACTTGAATTAGCTGACCATCTCTACGATTTTCTTTTTATCATGTCCTTTATATTTCTCTTTAACCTTAGTAATTTGACGCTCAAGATTGTCAATCGCTAAATCAATGGATTTGAAAACGTCTTCAGACCTTTCCTTGACAATAATACGTTTATTGCCAAGTCGTAGCTTAAATTCCACCACTTGATCCAACTTTTCATAAGAGAGTACGGCTTCAAAATCCAGAATTCGGTCCGCAAATCGATCCAGTCGTTTGATTTTATCGTTGATGTAATTCTTAAGGCGTTCTGGTGCCTTGTACCCTCTCGTGGTGATTGCGATTTTCATTACAACCTCCTTAGGTTTGGTGTGATTTGTCTGAAGCGCCCGGATGGGCGTGATTATATATATCTTTCAAATGTTCGATGGAAATGTGCGTGTACACCTGGGTCGTTGATAGACTTTCGTGCCCCAGCAAATCTTTAACTACCCGGATGCTGGCTCCGGCATTCAATAAATGCGTCGCGTATGTATGCCGCAACAAATGCGGGCTTTTTTGCTGGCTATTGGAGACATGAGCAAGATATTTCTTTACGATCCGCTGAACGGCCATAGGGTACATTGC
>CAZJNP010000243.1:0-4935 GCA_964547355.1 uncultured Calditrichaceae bacterium | reverse complement strand
CCAAAAAACTTTGTTTGGCAGGAAACGGATGATTTCGTAAATTAATTTCTTAAAAACATCATTTCAAAATCATTTAAAAAGGTTGAAATCAGGAAGTTTTTCGGAGAATACCATGGGATATAAACGGATTTTAAGCGGGATGCGCCCCTCGGGTCGTTTGCATTTAGGTAATTACGCCGGTGCCCTGGAAAACTGGGTGAAATTGCAGGAAGAGTACGAAAGCTATTTTTTTGTCGCCGACTGGCATGCTTTGACCACCAACCCGGCAGCGGCATTTGACGTAAAAGAAAATACATTCCAAATGGTGATCGATTGGCTGAGCGCAGGCATCAATCCCGAAAACCCGATTTTCATACAATCGCAAATAAAAGAACATGCCGAACTGCATTTGATCTTTTCCATGCTGATCACAAAAGAACGGCTGGAACGCAACCCCACCCTAAAAGAACAAATTCGCGATTTGAAGGCGGATACGATGATTTACGGTCATCTGGGGTATCCGGTGCTGCAGGCGGCGGACATTTTGATTTACAAAGCCAATGTGGTGCCGGTGGGCGAAGATCAGGCGCCGCATGTGGAAATTACCAGAGAAATTGCCCGCAAGTTCAACCAGACCTACAGCGAAGTATTTCCGGAACCGGAAACCCGATTAACCACTTTTGCCCGGTTACCGGGACTGGACGGCCGGAAGATGGGAAAATCGAATAATAATTTTATTCTGCTTTCGGACAGTCCGGAAGAAATCCAGAAGAAGGTGCGCACCGCGGTCACCGATCCGCAGAAAGTGCGGCGGAACGATCCGGGCCATCCGGACGTATGTAATGTGTTTACCTATCATCAAAAATTCAATCCGGACGAAGTGGACGAGATTCGCAGGGATTGTGAAAGCGGGGCTCTGGGCTGCGTAGCCTGCAAACAAAATTGCGCCCAGAAGATCGCCGATTATTTCGCGCCCATGCGGGAAAAACGCGCTTATTATGAGCAGCATCCGAACGATGTGTACGATATTCTCGACACCGGAATCAAAAAAGCACGCACCGTAGCCCGGAATACCATGGAAGAAGTGCATAACGCCATGCAGATGGGATAACGGCAATCATGCGTTACAGAATAAAATTAGATATATTCGAAGGCCCCTTTGATTTACTCCTGTTTCTGATCCGCAAGAACGAGGTGGATATTTACGACATTCCTATTGCGGAGATTACCAAACAGTTTTTGGCTTACATCGAAGTGATGAAACTGCTGGACCTGAATGTGGCCGGCGATTTTATCGAGATGGTGGCCATCCTGATGCACATTAAGGCCCGGATGCTGCTGCCCAAGTCCGTGTCTGAAGAGGATGAACCCGAAGACCCGCGCACGGAGCTGGTGGAGCGTCTGATCGAATATAAACGTTTTAAGGAAGCTTCTTACCAGTTGGACGAACTGGAACGGGAGCGCGAAAAAATGTACCCGCGCCGTTATTTTGCCTTTGTACCGAAGGAAGAAGAAATTTCCGACGAGGAATATCTGGACCGGGTGACCCTGTTCGATTTGATCCTTGCTTTTCGCCGTGCGCTGGACAATATGCCCAAGGTGACGCACCACGAAGTCAAAAAGATCGATGTGACCGTGGAGCAACAGGAAGCGTTCATCTTAAAAAAAGTAGAAGAAAACCAGGTGCTGCTATTCCAGGACCTGATGCGGGAAATCAAAGAAAAAATCGTCTTAATCGTTACCTTCATCGCCATGCTCGAGTTGGTGCGGAAAGGCAAAATTCAGGTGCGCCAGTCACGGGTATTTGACGATATTCGAATAAAGCGAAAAATGGCGGCTTAGGAGATATGGAAGATATTCAGAAAATTGTAGAGGCTTTACTGTTTGCCAGCGACACGCCCCTTTCTGTTAAAAAGATTAAATCCGTCGTCGCCGAGGCTGAAGAAAAAGAAATCCGACAGGCGTTAAAAGCGATCGAAAAACGGTACCGGGAAACGGACGCGCCTTTGCAAATTATTCAGGTGGCCGGTGGTTATCAGATCGTTACGCGTAAAGAATTCGAGCCCTGGGTCAAACAGCTGTTTCGCACCCGATCCGCCAGCCGCCTAACGCAGAAGGCGCTGGAGACCCTGGCCATCATTGCCTACAAACAGCCGATCACCAAGCAGGAAGTAGAGGCGATCCGCGGGGTGAATGTGGACGGAGTGATGCGCACGCTCATCGAACGCAATCTGATTACGGTGAAAGGACGCAAAAAAGCACCCGGCAATCCTCTGTTATACGGCACCACTTCGTTTTTTCTGAATTTTTTCGGTTTGCGCAGTCTGAAAGATTTACCCAAGCTTAAGGAAATTGACGAACTGCTGAAAGGCGACGACAAGTTCCTGGAGAGTCTGGATCAGGTGGCTCTGCAGCAGTTAATGCCGGAGAAACTGGGCTTAACCAGCATGCTGGAGACCTCGGAGGACGGGACCGCACCGGCCGCTTCGCCCGGCATGGAATCGGAAGAACCCCCGGCAGTTGAGGAGTCACAAGCTTTGGATAATGCCGATACCTCGCCGACGACCGAAAAAGAAGGAGAGGAAAATCATGATGCGTCTTAATAAATTCCTGGCGCATGCCGGTATTGCTTCCCGACGCAAATGTGATGATCTGATCTTAGCCGGATATGTGAAAGTGAATGGCGTGAAGGTTCAAAAGGTAGGCGTGGTGATCGATGAAGATAAAGACAAAGTCACCTTTAAAGGCAAACCGGTTGTACTGGACCGCAGAAATATCTATGCGGTGCTGAATAAACCACGCGGAGTGGTTACCACCGCCAAAGATGAATTCAAACGAAAAACGGTTATCGACCTGTTGGCAATTCAGGAACGGGTCTATCCCATCGGTCGGCTGGATTATGACACCACAGGCGTGTTGCTGTTGACCAACGATGGCGAGCTGACCAACCGCTTGCTGCATCCCAACTACAAAGTGGAAAAAGTCTACCGTGTGCTGTTAAACCGCGTCATTCGTCCCATCGATCTGCACAAACTCAGGAACGGAGTGGAATTGGACGGCAGAAAAACCCAGCCGTGTGAAATCACCGAGCTGCGTATTATGGATAACGGCAGTTTCCTGGAAGTAAAGATTTACGAGGGACGCAACCGACAAATTCGAAGAATGTTTGAATTATTTGGATATGAGGTTTTGGAACTGGAGAGAATCTCGTTTGCCGGCATCAAGGCCACCGGTTTGGCGCCGGGCGAATGGCGTTACCTGACGGCAAAAGAGATTGACCGATTAAAAAAAGAGGTGGGCTATGAACATTAAGGGCAGTAAAGTTTTGATTTTCGGAGGCTGGGGGCTGGTAGGGATGGCTGTTTGCCGGCGCCTGATCCAGGAAGAGCCAAAAGAAATCGTCATTATGTCGTTATTAAAACACCAGGCGGAAGAAGCGGTGGAACTGCTTGGTAAAAAGACCGACATAAAACTTGTTCCCGAATGGGGAAATATTTTTGTCCGCGACCAGTTAAAAGACCTGAGCCGGGAGGAAATCCTTAACAGCCATGAAAACCGGCAAATACTCATTAACGATGTGCTCAACGATTTGAACGAAGACATTTTGAATCATTCATTTTTATATCAGGTCATTTCCAAACATAAGCCGGATATCATTGTGGACTGTGTAAACTCCGCTACCGCCCTGGCTTATCAGGATATTTTTACCAGCTCCATCGAAGTACGCAAGAATCTGGAAAAAATTAAAAAGGGAGAAATTTCAGAAGAATATATCGCCAATACCGAACGCCTCTTGCTTACCCAGTACACCCCGCAATTGATCCGCCACATTCAGATTCTTTATCAGGGGATGAAGGACGCCAAGACCAGGGTGTATGTAAAGATCGGCACCAGCGGAACCGGCGGCATGGGCTTAAATATTCCGTACACGCACAGCGAAGAAAAACCGTCCCGCATGCTGCTGAGCAAAAGCGCCATTGCCGGGTCGCATACCTTGCTGTTATGGCTGATGGCCAGAACGCCGGATGCGCCGATTACCAAGGAAATCAAACCCACTGCGGCCATCGCATGGAAACGCATTCATTACGGTGAAATTACCAAACGGGGTAAACCGGTGCGCCTGTACGATTGTCCGCCGGAAAAAGCGCTCAAACTGAAAGATACCATTCAACGCCAGATGGACAAAGGCCCCTGGAAAGACACCAAGGATACGCTTAAAAAAGTGTACATCGATACCGGAGAAAACGGCATCTTCAGCTATGAGGAGTTTACGGCCATCACCTCCCGCGGGCAGATGGAATTCGTCACACCCGAAGAGATCGCCAATAATGTGGTGTGGGAAATTTTAGGTCGCAACACCGGTCATGATATAATTAATGCTCTGGATAATGCCACCATGGGGCCGACCTACCGGGCCGGATATCTACGCAGCAGCGCTTTGCAGAAAATGCGCCGGCTGCAGAAGGAATACCAATCGGATAGTGTGGCCTTTGAACTGCTGGGACCACCGCGGCTCAGTAAACTTTTATACGAAGCCTACCTGTTAAAACGCTGTAAGTTTACCATCGATGAGGTATTAAGCCATAGTCCGGCCTTTTTAGCCAGTTGCGCTCAGGAACAGATCAAAACAGATGCCGCACTCCGGGCGGAAATCATCTCCATCGGAATTCCGATTCTGATGAGCGACGGAAAAAGCTTGCTGCGCGGCCCTGAAATGAAGATTCCCGCCTATCGTGGCATTAACGAATTACCGGTGACTCCTGAAAACATCGATAAATGGGCAAACGAAGGATGGATTGATCTGAGAGAAGAGAATTTTAAACGCTGGCAGGATCGGTTAAGGAAGATCAAAAAAGAAGTGGATGCAAACCCGCTTGAGGCTACAAGCTCGCAACTGTCCCTTATACCCAACTAAGCCGCCCGGCGAAGAGGAGAGGGTTGGTTCCGGGGGGGGCG
>CAZJNP010000242.1:0-4938 GCA_964547355.1 uncultured Calditrichaceae bacterium | reverse complement strand
GCAGAGATTAATTCAAAAGACGAAATAGGAGACCTTGCTCATGCGCTTCTTGAGATGATTGATTATATAAAGGTAGCGGCCAAAACGGCAGATTCTATTAGTGTGGGTGATCTGACAACCAATATTGTTGTGCGATCTAAAGAAGATATTCTTTCAAATAGCCTGGCTCGGATGATTGCGAATTTAAGAATAATATTTAAGGAAATTGCCGAGAAGAGCGGGAAGTTGAATGAAACTTCAACTGAACTCAATTCGGTGGCTGACGCCATGACCAATGAAGCAAATAATCTGAATGAGAGATCAACTACTGTAAAATTAACATCTGATGAGATGATAGAAAATGTCAACTCTGTTTCTAACTCAACCAAAGAAATGAGAGCAACAATAGCTGAAATCGCCCGGAATTCAGAAAAAGTTGGTCAAATAAGTTCAGATGCTGTCCAGCATGTAGGAAATGCTAAAAAGAAGATGAGTGAAGTTGTTTTAGCGTCAAATGAGATTAGCAAAGTTGTTGAAATAATTATGGAAATTGCCAATCAAACAAAACTTCTGGCATTAAATGCAACTATTGAAGCAGCTAGAGCTGGAGAGATGGGAAAAGGATTTGCCGTAGTTGCAAATGAAGTAAAAGGTCTTGCTCAGCAAACTAATAAGGCTACTGATGAAATTAAATCGAAAATTGAAGCCTTACAAAGTTCGACAGAAGATATTGATTCGGAAATAACTCATATTGATAAGATAATAAATGATGTAAATGAAAATATAACTATGATAGTAGCGGCTATAGAGGAACAGAATGTAACAACCAATAATATTGCACAACATGTCAATCAAACAGTGCAGATAACCAACAATGTTGCCTCAAATATTGTTCATATGAATTCTGCAATCAGCGGTGTAAGTAACGCCAGTATGCAAGTTAACCTTAGCTCCAAGAAGCTTTCTAAAATGGGTGATGAACTTCATGAAATGGTAGAAAAAGTGAAATTATAAAAAATATGCGAGACAGTTTCATTTTTTGTGTAAACGTAAATTTACAGTTTCAAGCTTAACCTACCTTCAAAAGCAACGCCAACTGACTTTGTCAAGTCTCATAGTAACACCTCCTGAGTAAAAAAAAACAATACGATTGAACCGAATTTTACACAAGAATGAAAGAGCTCAATAGTGAAGTAAAATTGAAGCCGTAAGTGGGGAAGGTCCGTCGCCCTATGCCGTAGGTATTGCCCACGATTTTAATAATTTGTTAGCAGTGATTAACGCCATGCCGATTTGGATCTTATGAATTTAAAGGAAGATCATCCGTTATGGAAAGAGTTTTTGATAATAAGAAAAAGCGGAGAACGAGCAGAAAAGCTGATTCATCAATTATTGGTTTTTAGCCGCAAACAGATATTTGAGCATAAAATTATTAATGTTAATATAATTAGTACCGATTTTGAAAAAAACTGCGTCGGTTTATCGGTGAAGATATAAATATAGAAATGAATTTGTCAGAAGATGCAGTGCCGATAAAAGCCGATCCGGGAGAGATTGAACAGATACTCTTTAATCTTAATTGTAAATGCCCGGGATGCCGCCACCAATGAGAAAACCGATATTATGCCTCGGAAAAGAAAAATACCATCGAAACGCTGCAGACTATTCTAAGCCAAGATTATGTGGAACAGCATCCTGAAAGCCGGACAGGCTCCCTTGTTATGATTGGGGTGAGTGACACAGGAATCGGTATGGATGAAGAGACTCAGAACAAAATATTTAAACCGTTTTTTACTACTAATAGGGACTAATAGAGGGACTGGTCCTGGCATGGCAACTGTTTACGGAATTATCAAACAAAATAATGGTAGTATTTATATATAGAGTGAGCCGAAAAAGGTACGACAATAACAGTTTAATGGCATTGTATTTCACTACAGATTGAGAATGAGCGGTTGGATAATGAACAGCAGGATATTGCCCAGGGCTTTGAAAGTATATTCGTAGAAGAAGACGATGCAGTTTATGATTTCGCTTACACAGCCCTAAGTTCCATTGGCTGCATGGATTATGATATGGCTGATGGAGCGAATGTTATAGAACTCATAGAGAAAAAAATTAAGGTAGATTTACTCATAATCGATTTGATTATGCCGAAAAAGAACGGTAAGGAATAGTGGATATACTACAGGAAATTATCCCTGATAGTAAAGTTATCTTTACTTTGAAATTTACGGATAAGCACATTATCCACGGCGGTGAATTTAAAGAGGGGGTTAATTTTATCCAGAAATCTTATTCTATTCAAACACAGGCACAAAAAATACGACAAACGTTTAATCAATTTAATATAGAGGCAGAATTAAATGAAAAAGTATATTTTAATCGGGATTGCCGGTTGGTTAATTACTCTTTCAGCTTCTTTATTCTGGAATCTGTTAAATGAGCAGGAGAACCAAAAAAAACTGGCCCATCAGGGCGCGCAGGCTTTTTTTCAGCAAATTGTAGTGTCCCGTAAATGGAATGCTAAACACGGTGGAGTTTATGCACCTGTAACCGAGAATAACAAACCTAATCCTTATCTGGAAGATAAGTACCGGGATGTGATTACTTTAGAAGGTATCCGCTTAACCAAAATAAACCCCGCTTATATGACAAGGCAAATTTCGGAAATTGCCGCCGCTGAAAGCGGTGTAAAGTTTCACATTACCAGCCTGAATCCCATTCGTCCCCAAAATAAAGCCGATGAATGGGAAACTAGAGCTTTAAAAGCGTTTGAACAAGGAAAAAAAGATTTTGGTCAGTTTATCACTGATGACTCGGGCCAGGTTTTCAGATATATGGCTCCTCTAATTACTAAAAAAAATTGTTTGCGCTGCCATGCTAAACAAGGCTATAAAGAAGGAGATATCCGCGGCGGTATCAGCGTTATGCTTCCATTCCAGCGGAGCGGGATCAACTGGCCATTATGGTTTATTCATGTTTTTGCCGCTTTGGCGGGGACAACTGGAATAGCTCTTTTCGGTTTTTACAATGAAAAGAAGCGCAAAGAGTTGATAATTGCCAAAGAAGAAGCCCTGGCCTCTGATAAGGCAAAAAGCGATTTCCTGGCTGCCATGAGCCACGAAATTCGCACGCCAATGAATGGCGTGATCGGGATGAGCGGTTTGCTGATGGAAACGGAACTCACTCCTGAACAGCGGGAATATGTGGAAACTATTCGTGTAAGCGGCAATAATTTACTGACAATTATTAATGATATTCTGGATTTTTCTAAAATCGAATCCGGAAAAATGGAGCTTGAAAAACAATCTTTTGAAATAAAAACTTGCATCGAGGAAACATTTGATCTGATTTCTGTCAAAGCTTCGAGTAAAGGACTCGACCTGGTTTATTTTATCGAACCAGATGTTCCCCATTATATTGAAGGAGATGTAACACGGTTACGTCAGATTTTAGTTAACTTAGTCAATAACGCGGTTAAGTTTACTGACGAGGGTGAAATTCTAATTACAGTAAGCAGGATGCATCAACATAAAAATGAAGTTGAATTACAGTTTTCGGTTAAGGACACAGGTATAGGTATTCCTCCTGATAAACTGAATAAGTTATTTAACGCCTTTACTCAGGTTGATTCATCAACAACACGAAAATATGGTGGAACAGGTCTGGGACTTGCTATCAGTAAAAGATTGGTTGAATTAATGGGAGGAAAAATCTGGGTGGAAAGCGAAGTCGGTCGAGGATCTGTGTTTTATTTTACTATCAAGGCTACGGCCACATCCGTTGCTCCTAAAGAATATTTGAACATTCAGGTTCCTGAGTTAAAGAACGTAGAAGCACTCATTGTAGATGATAATAAAACAAATTTACGTATCTTAAAACTACAACTTCAACGATGGGGTATGCGAGTTACTTCGGCATCTTCCGGTAAAGAAGCACTGCAATATATCCAGGCCCGAAAACCTTTTGCCGTGGCAATTCTGGATATGCAGATGCCTGAAATGGATGGCGCACAATTGGGGGCAAAAATAAGGAAGTACTATTCGGAAAAACAGCTACCAATGATTATGCTTAGTTCTATAGATCAACCCAAACTGGCGGAATCCTCGAAGGGCACCTTCCAGGCCTTTCTTACTAAACCGGTAAAACAATCACTTTTATATAACACGTTGCTGGAAGTTTTAAGTAAAACCAAGCCGAAGCAAATTAAGGATGTATCCCCTAAGAAAACTGTGTTGGATGAAACGTTAGCTCAGAGATTACCATTACGTATCTTATTAGCCGAAGATAATGCTATTAACCAAAAACTTGCCTTAAGGATTTTATCTAAAATGGGATATAAGGCGGATTTGGCAGCAAATGGCATTGAGGTTTTAAACGCTTTGGAAAGACAAAAATATGACCTGATTTTTATGGACGTGCAAATGCCCGAACTTGATGGGCTAGAGGCCACAAGGAGAATTGTTCAGAATTATCCCAAAAACCAAAGACCTGTTATTATTGCCATGACTGCTAATGCTATGCAAGGAGATAAAGAGAAATGCCTTATGGCTGGAATGGATGATTATATAAGCAAACCGATTAATTTGATGGAAATCCAGGCCGTCTTGGAACGTTGGGGAAAGGAACGTTTATCCCAATTAGGTGATAAGAGCTCTAAAGAAAATGAAGGTTCAAGCAGTTAAATCTATGGATAAATTTTGGCATTGATAAATTCCCGAGTGCATGGTATAAGGTATATTGTCGGTATTTGTCGTCTTTAAACCATATGCCTTTTTGATAGTCAGTTTGGCTTTGTTGTTAATTCCCTCCACAACACCGGAAGATAGCCTTGGATTAGTATCAAACAATTGAGGATTAAGTCACTTTTACCGGATATTCTAAATCTCATTATACACCCCATGCGTGATTTTTTTAATCAAAATTTTCCTGTTACTATTCCGACCGGAAAAAAAT
>CAZJNP010000241.1:0-4950 GCA_964547355.1 uncultured Calditrichaceae bacterium | reverse complement strand
GGATGCGCCTCAGTATCCCGAAGGTGTGGGCATCTACATTTGGCTGAATACGATTGACGGTGAACATCCACACGATTTAACAAATATTAATATGCTGAATCATTATATCGGCATGAAAAAAATTGTACCGGATGCCATCCCGGAACTGAAAGTTATGCCCTATATAATCGGTTTTATGATTTTATTCGGCCTGGTCGTTTACTGGCAGAATAAAAAATGGCTGGCCTGGATTTGGGTTGTTCTTTTTATTGCTCTTCTCTTTGTGGGATTGTACGACTTTTATTTGTGGGGATACGATTACGGCCACGATTTAAATCCGAACGCCGCCATTAAAGTGCCGGGTATGAGTTATCAGCCGCCGTTAATCGGTACGAAACAGCTACTTAATTTTACTTCCACTTCCTTGCCGGCATTCGGCGGTATCGTTGTGGGTATCTCTGTATTATTAGGGCTCATCGCTCTGTTCCTGGATAAAACGAAAAAGGAAAAGGCATAAAATGATCTATCGGTTTTTTATTTTCCTGAGTATAATCTTTATAGCTCTTAGTTGTTCAAAAAAACCCGAAGCGATCCGGTATGGCAGCGATAATTGCGCCTACTGTAAAATGATGATCACCGATCAACGTTACGGATCGGAAGTGGTCTCACAAACGGGCAAAAATTATAAATTCGATTCCATCGAGTGCATGGCCGCTTACATATTGACGAAAAAAATACCGTCAGAACAAATTTACTCGCTCTGGGTAACTAACTTCGGAGTGCCGAAACAACTCATTAAAGCCAAACCAGCCGTTTATCTGCGCAGCAAGGATCTGCACAGTCCGATGGGGCTTAATTTATCAGCATTCAAATCGAAGGAATTAGCGGAGAAGGTTCAGCGTTTATACACTGGAGAACTGATGTCATGGGATGATGTATTGTCCTATGTAAAGATTCAATGGATTGATAAATAACATTACGCAATGCAGGGCTTTTTGTATCAATTAATGGTTAAACGGAACATGAATCTGCGCCTGGTTCAGCTTTTTGTTTTTTTGTTTTTCTTCGCATGTCCGTGGACGAGTAATGCAGGGCATTTGGAAGTCGGACAGAAGGCTCAATACGGAACCATAAAACAAGCCGTGGCCTTTGCCAGCGCGGGCGATACGATAATCGTTCAAGAGGGTGTCTATAAGGAATACGATATTATTATCGATAAGCCGTTAACGATTATTGGTCAAAAGGACGCCATTGTCGATGGACAGAATAAACATGAAATCTTTTTAATCGGCGCCGACGATGTAACGATCGAAGGGCTGCACCTGCGCAACGCCGGCGTCAGTTTTATACATGACAATGCCGCCATAAAGATGGACAGCGTGCGTAACTGCATTATTCGAAATAACACCTTCAGTAACAATTTTTTTGCTATCTACCTAGCGCGTTCCGCAGACTGTTTAATCGAAAATAATCAGATCGAAGGCGAGGCCGTGCGCGAGGCAACCTCCGGTAATGGTATTCATTTGTGGTATTGTAAAAATATTACCATTCGCAATAATCGGATTAAAAATCATCGGGATGGCATTTATTTCGAATTTGTGGAAGACAGTCACATCGAAGGAAATTTAAGCGAAGCTAATTTACGCTACGGTCTGCATTTTATGTTCTCGCACCATTGCTCATACAAGGGCAATATCTTTAAGCACAATGGAGCGGGGGTAGCGGTAATGTACACCAAGTACGTGCGTATGGAAGAAAACCGCTTTATGGATAATTGGGGACCTTCTTCCTACGGTTTGCTTTTGAAAGATATTACCGATAGTCAGGTTTTCAAAAACGAATTCACCAATAATTCCATCGGGATGTATATTGAATCCAGCAACCGGGTTATCTGTGAGAATAACCGCTTTACCGGTAACGGCTGGGCTGTAAAAATAATGGCCAATTCGTATGAAAACAATTTTGAGAATAACAGTTTTATACGTAACGCATTTGATGTGGCGACTAACAGCCGATACGGTTCCAATACCTTTAACGGAAATTACTGGGAACGCTATAAAGGTTACGACCTGGATCATAACGGAATAGGGGATGTGCCGTATCATCCGGTACGATTGTTTTCATTAATCGTAGAAAAACAGCACCCGGCTCTTATCCTGCTGCGCAGCTTCTTTATTGAGATACTGGATATGGCGGAGGCGATTTTTCCTGTTCTGACCCCCGAAACATTGATCGATTCCAGACCGAAAATGAGAGACCATTTATGATTGAAATAAAAAATCTTAGAAAACAATTCGGAAAGTTTCAGGTTCTTAAAGGACTGGATTTAAACATAGAAGCCGGAAAGATTACTGCTATTGTCGGTCCGAACGCTTCGGGAAAAACAACCCTTATTAAAATAGTGCTCGGGCTGGTGCGACGCGATCAGGGAACCATCATCGTTAAAGGACATCAGCTCAATGGCGACTGGGATTACCGAAGACTTATCGGGTACATGCCGCAAATTGCCCGTTTCCCGGAAAATCTAACCGTCAAGGACGTATTGTTTCTAATAAAAGATTTACGCTCGGGCAACGGAGTTCTGGATGAGGAATTGTTTGACGCTTTTAACCTGCAAACCGAGATGGATAAACCCTTACGAACTCTTTCCGGAGGAACAAAACAAAAGGTGAGCGCCGTAATTTCCTTTTTATTCCAACCGGATATTCTTATTCTGGACGAACCCACGGCCGGCCTTGATCCCCATTCGAGTAGTTTGCTAAAGGATAAAATTTTAAAAGAAAAAG
This sequence comes from uncultured Calditrichaceae bacterium, assembly GCA_964547355.1. Taxonomy (GTDB): domain Bacteria; phylum Calditrichota; class Calditrichia; order Calditrichales; family Calditrichaceae; genus CAZJNP01. The sequence continues at coordinate 2,185 of CAZJNP010000241.1, read as the reverse complement.
ACGCCGGTAAAACCATTATTCTTACCTCGCATATTATGAGCGAGGTGGAAGAACTGGCCGACCACGTTGTTTTTCTATTGGAAGGGAAAATTTACTACCAGGGGTCCGTGGAACAAATTAAAACTAAAGCAAAGGAATCCAGCCTGGAACGGGCGATCGGTAGAATGATGACAGGAAGCACGCAATGAATGTAACGCTGAAAATAATTAAATATGAATTGCATGATATTATTCGCAGCAAATGGCTGTTGCTGTATTTTTTATTCTTTTTCGCGGTTACGGAAATCCTATTCCGTTTTGGCGATTCCGAGGCCGGTGTGGTTATTAGTCTGATGAACATAGTGTTAATCATCATCCCGTTGGTTTGTGTCATTTTTGGGATGGTCTATCTGTATAATTCCCGCGAATTTGTGGAATTGCTGTTAACCCAGCCCATAAACAGGCGGTCGCTTTACCGAGGGATGTATCTTGGACTTAGCATGCCATTAGTGCTCGGCTTTGTCGGCGGCATACTTCTGCCATTTTTCCTCAGGAAAGGCGCGACCGCCTCCGACTTCACGCTTTTCCTGTTTTTGAGTCTTACAGGTGTTGCTTTAATTTTTATTTTTATTGCATTGGCTTTTTTTATTTCTCTTTATTTCGAAGATAAGGTGAAAGGGCTGGGCGCGTCGATTTTAATATGGTTGTTCTTTACGGTAATATACGATGGCATTATTCTGGTGCTGGTTTTTATTTTTCGTGATTATCCATTCGAGAAGGCCAGTATTGCGCTCAGTTTGCTCAATCCCATCGATCTGGGACGTATTTTTTTACTGCTTAAGCTGGATGTTTCAGCCCTGATGGGATATACCGGCGCAGTGTTTGAGCGGTTTTTCGGCAGCGGTTTAGGCGTGGCAATCTCTTTGGTCAGCATGCTCATCTGGATATGGCTGCCCTTTTGGCTGGGGATGAAAAAATTTCTGACGAAAGATTTTTAACTATTGCCAATCAGTCCTGTCGTCTTATTCGCGCGTTCTGCTACTATTTTTTTATGCAATCAAACATAAAAAATCAGAATCATTTTAGAACCTCCTGCGGACCGGACGTTAAGCGTTATTATTTTCGAATACCGTTCGTACCGTCATTGCTCAAACAGGATCCGCTGCCGCACTTGTTCGGCCTTTTCTTTACCTTGCAGCTCTTCAATCAGGGCCAAGCTGAACTCAATCGCCGTGCCCACGCCGCGGCTGGTTAAAACGACTCCGTCTCTTACCACAGGCTGTTCCAGGTATGTGCTCTGTGTAAACACTTCTTTTTCCGAAGGGTAACTGGTAAGGTGCAGATTCTTGGCAATGCCGGCCGCATGAAACACAGTAGGCGCCGCACAAATGGCGGCTAATGCTTTCCCGGACGCAAACCGCTTCCGGACCCACTCCAGCACAACCGGGTCGGCTTTTAAATGATTGGTGCCCGGTTGCCCGCCGGGTAGGATGAACAGGTCGAACGCCATAGGTTCAACGTCTTTGTAATAAACGTCCGGTTTGATGGCGATGTCATGGGAACCGGTGACCAGCTCCCGTTCCAGACCGGCCACGGTCACCTGCACCTCGCCGCGGCGCAGCAGGTCGATAATGGTGACCGCCTCAATCTCTTCGAATCCCGGTGCTAACAAAACCAGCGCGGTTGACATATATGCTCCTTCCCTTAATTCTTTCTTTTTCGAGCAAATTTAAATCTCTGCCTAACACAATGCCAAAAATAAAAAACAGGTCACTGGGGATTTTTACAAATTGATTAAGAGTACGGAAATGTTTATTTTCGTTTATCCGCAGGCATAATAAAACAAAATTACACGTTAAGAAAATCAGTTATGTTGTTAGCTCGGACGAAAGAAATGATTGAATTTTACAACTAAATGAAGGAAACGTTAAATCGTTTTTTAAATTTTTTTTGGAATTATTTTTAAACAATACCTTGCGTCTTTGCGCCATAGAAAATTGTTAGATTTAGGATAGATATACTCAGGTAGATTTTAAGGAAAGTGGAATGGTTAAAGCGTATTTTATTTCGGATGCACATCTGGGAGCGGAAGATAATCATAACGAACAGGAAAAAAAAGAACGGCTGATCTATTTTTTGAATCAGATTAAAGCAGATGCCACCCATTTGTTTGTGGTGGGTGATTTTTTTGACTTCTGGTTTGAATA
>CAZJNP010000240.1:0-4980 GCA_964547355.1 uncultured Calditrichaceae bacterium | reverse complement strand
GTATAATTATTAGACCAATCAAAATTATCTTAACAAGGCGAGGCGTCCCTTGAGAAAAAAGATAGCAATTTTCATTTCTGGCCGGGGCAGCAACATGGAAGCGATTCTAAAGAATGCCAGAGACGGCATTTTAAAGGACGTGTGCGAACCGGTGCTGGTATTTTCGAACAAACCGGACGCTCCGGGACTGGAGACCGCCGCAAAATTCGGCGTACCGACCGCGGCGCTTGAATCGGCCGGAAAGAAAAGGGAAGCGTTCGACCAGGAAGTGCTGGACCTGCTGCAAGCCTACCAGCTGGACTACATCGTACTTGCCGGGTACATGCGCATTTTGAGTCCGCTTTTCATCCGCGCGTACAAAAACAGAATCATTAATATTCATCCCGCGGATACGGCACAGTTTCAGGGACTGGGCGCTTACGTCTGGGCCTGGGAAAATGGCTTGCAGGAAACCAAGATTACGGTCCATTTTGTGGACGAGGGCATCGATACCGGGCCGGTAATCGGAAAGAGAACGGTGGACCTGCGCGGCGCTCAATCGCTGGAAGAAGTGGAACGGCGCGGACTTGCCGTCGAGCATCAATTTTACAGTGAAGCATTGTTAAAAGTCTTTGAGGATCGGTGAAAGGGGAAAAGTTTAAGTTTTAAGTGTTAAGCTTAAATGTTAAGGAATAAGTGTTAATGAATAATGAATTTTAATACTTGCTGCGTGCCACTTACCACAAACTACTACTTATTACTTACTACTTAATACTTAACACTTAATACATTACTTACCCAAAATCGCACGTTTATTTTTTTGGAAATTTTATATGGCTGGAATAAATTTCGATCCAAATAATTCAATAAAAAACAACAGAACAATCAGAACATAGGGATAGATAAATATGTGCGGAATTATCGGGGTGGCCGGTTACGAAGATGTCTCCCACGAAATTTATAACGCTTTAATCACTTTGCAACACCGCGGGCAGGACTCCGCCGGTATGGTGACCTTTAACGGGAATTTTCGGTTGAAAAAAGGCACCGGTTCGGTGGCAAATGTATTCAAGAATGTCAACCTGAGCAAGGATTTCAAAGGGTATTGCGGATTGGGCCACGTGCGCTACTCCACCATCGGTTCCACAGAAGAAGTGGACGCTCAGCCGATCGCCGTCAATTATCCTTACGGTTTGGCCATGGTGCATAACGGTAATGTCATCAATTTTAATGAAATCAAAAAACGGCTATACGAAGATCATCACCGCCTGTTGGATACGTCAAACGACGTGGCGCTCATTCTCTATACCTTTGCCTCCCATCTGGAATTGAAGAATCTCAAAGACCTGAGCGTCGACGAGATTTTTGACACCGTAGAAGAAGTGCAGAGAAAAGTCAAAGGCGCGTATTCGGCGTTAACCATCATTGCCAATCGCGGATTTTTAGCGTTTACCGATCCTTATGGTATCCGGCCGCTGGTGATGGGCAGAAAATTTACCGATCAGGGAGTGGTTTACGCCTTTGCCTCGGAGAGCATGACCTTCGACTATCTGGGATATGAATTAATCCGCGATCTGAAACCCGGGGAAATGGTATTTATCGATCAGGACCGCCACGTGCATACCCGGATTGGTAAGACAAAAAAGCAGGCCTTCTGCGTGTTTGAATATATTTACTTTGCCCGGGAAGATACGGTGATCCATAATAAACTGGTAGCTTCCGAGCGGGTGCGTATGGGCAAAAAGCTGGCGGAGACGTTCCGCAAAACCGGGCTTCAGCCAGATATTATCATCGACGTTCCCAATTCGGCCTATTTTTTCGCTTCCGGTTTAGCTGAGGAACTGGGCGTTCCGTACCGCCGGGGACTGGCAAAAAATCATCACATGGGGCGCAGTTTCATCACCCCGAATCAGGCCGAACGGGAAAAGATGGTGAAGCAAAAATTAAACCCGATTCGGGACATCATCAACGGTAAAAAAGTAGCCGTCGTGGACGATTCGATTGTCAGAGGAACCACTTCCAAACGGATCGTTCAGTTGCTCCGAAAGGCCGGAGCCCGGGAAGTATATTTTGTGTCCGCTTCGCCGCCTATTAAACATCCCTGCATTTACGGAATCGATATGTCGGTAAAAAAAGAGATTCTGGCTTCCCATTACGAGATCGATGAAATCGCACGCTACATAGGAGCCGATGCCGTGGTGTACCAATCGCTGGATGACTTGAAGGAATTGTACAAAAGTCTGCCCATATGCGACGCGTGTTTCTCCGGTAAATATCCCACCGGTGTCACCCAGGAGATGCTGGATGAAATCGAGCAGGAAAAGCTCAATTCGGATCGTGTGTAAATGTTTTGAATGATGATGAAGGCCGAGAGTAGGGCTAAAGGAACAGATTTTTTGCCTGCTCCCTTAGGCCATTTGCCATTGCAATTAACTTCGAAAAGGGATGAGCATGTTAATTAAGAATGCCCGCTGGTTAACGGAAACCGGAACCTTTCGGCAGGGAATGATTCGAATTGAACAGGGGGTGATTACAGAACTGGGAAAGCATCTCACCGCGGCCGGTGAGGAAGCCGAGTTCGATGCCCACAGAATGTTGGTCCTTCCGGGCGCCATTGACCCGCATGTGCATTTTCGGGAGCCGGGGCAGATTTATAAAGAGGGCATTTTAAACGCTTCAAAGGCGGCCTTAAAGGGTGGCGTAACAACGGCGCTTGATATGCCCAACAATAAACCGCCCTGCTCAACGGTAAAGCGGTTGCAGGAAAAGAAAAACCTGTTCCGTGAAAAATGTCTGATTAACTGGGGATTGCATTTCCATGCCAGTCATCATATGGAAGAAGAGGTGGCGGACCGGGTCAAAGCGGTGAAAATTTACATGGCTACATCTTCAGCTCTGCCGGCCATCACCGAGCCGAAAGAACTGCAACATATTTTCCGATCTTATCCGGTGGTTTCCATTCATGCGGAGGACGAAACGGAATTCGATTCCTCGCCGCAGGCGGGTTCTCTGCACCACGTCCGCCGTCCCAAACACGCCGTGGAGACCGCGCTGAAAAAGATCGAACAGGCGTTAAAAAAATTGTCTCCGGCGGAGCGTCCCCGGGTGATTATCTGTCACATGAATACTGCGCTGGAAGTGGACTGGCTGCAGCGCATGAAGAGCAAGGGCTTCGATATCTGGGGCGAGACCGCGCCGCATTATCTCTATTTTACGCAGGAAGATTACATGGCCAAAGGCGCACTCTACCAGGTGAATCCTCCCTTGCGCACGGAACAGGACCGGCAATATTTGTTGCAGGCTCTGTCCGACGGCCGGATTGATTTCATCGGCACCGATCATGCCCCGCATACCATGGAAGAAAAAATGAGCGACGTGCCGCCTTCAGGGATCGCCGGCATTGAATGGCTGCTGCCGTTGATGCTGAATTTAGTGGACCAGGGGCAATTGAGCTGGGAGCGGCTGCATCAGGTGTTAACCACCAACGCCGCCGATTGCTATGCAATCAAAAAACGAAACGGAATTACGGAAGGTAATTTTGCCGACCTGGTGTTTGTTAAGGAATTCCGCAAACCGGATATCACAGAAGACGTGCAAACCAAAGCCGGGGTAAATCTTTACGACTCGTGGACCCTGCGCTGGCGGGTCATGGCGACCATGGTCAACGGCACGTTCAAGTACCGCGAGGGGAAATTTATTTCAGATACGACGGGTATGGAGGTGTAAATGATTTCCAGGGAAACGTTCATTCAGTTTTTGATTGATCAACAAGCGCTGCGTTTTGGTAACTTTACATTGAAATCGGGGATCTATTCCCCTTTTTTTATAAATATCGGTGAGATTTGTACAGGCAGCGGTTTGAATTTTTTGGGACAGGCGCTGGCAGAGCACGTCAGGGATGAATTCGGAAAGGTCGATGTGTTGTTCGGTCCGCCATATAAGGCCATTTCTATGGTGACGGCTACGGCCATGGCCTACCAGAAGATGTACAGGGAAGATGTGTCTACGCTGTACAACAGGAAAGAAGCCAAGGCGCACGGCGAGCGGGGAATGTTCGTGGGCCGGGAACCCCGTCCTGGCGACAAAGTGGTGGTGATCGACGACGTACTGACCACGGGCGGCACCAAAGTCGAGGCGATTCGTCTGGTGGAGTCCGCCTATCAGATCAAAGTTGCCGGCATCGTGGTTGTGGCGGATCGTCGGGTGAAGGGTCAGGATTCCGGTCTGGGGGAATATCCGTTTCGCTCCCTGATCAATCTGGAAAATATTATCGCCTTTTTGATGGTCAACAACGACGCACGCCAGGCGGAAATCATACGTCGATTTTACGAGGGAAGCGATGAATAGAAAAATATGGAAAGTCATACCGGCGCTGGACGTGACGGATCTGGATCGTATCCGGGAACTCATTCTGCAGGTGGACAACCACGAGCTGATTTACGGCTACAAAGTGGGCTTTTCTCTGGGAGTGACGTTTGGCCTGCCAAAAGTGGTGCGCGCCGTCAGGGAGATCAGCGCCAAGCCGATCATTTACGATCACCAGAAAGCGGCTACCGATATTCCGGATACCGGGCAGCTGTTTGCCCGCGTGATGAGTCAGGCCGGGCTGGACGAAGTGATTCTTTTCCCGCAGGCCGGACCGGCTACGGAGGAAGCCTGGATCAAAGCCCTTCAGGAGGAGGGGATGAAAGTGATCGTCGGAGGAATCATGACCCATCCCCGATATTTGGAATCCGAAGGAGGGTATCTGAAGGATGCGGCGGTTTCGGAGATGTACCGTCTGGCGTATCGGGCCGGGGTGCGCGATTTTGTAATCCCCTTGACTAAACCCGAGGCGACCCGTGCCATTTACGAGCAGGCCGGTCTGAACGACCGCTGCCGTTTCTATTCTCCGGGTTACGGTAAACAGGGCGGTAAGCCTGAAGCTTTTGACTTTCTCAGGGAACATTATGTGATTATTGGCCGTAGCTTATTGAACGCAAACGATCCGCTGCGTTATCT
>CAZJNP010000239.1:0-4988 GCA_964547355.1 uncultured Calditrichaceae bacterium | reverse complement strand
TTCCACAGGAGAGAGGCCATGCGTATCTTTCTTTTCGCTCTGCTTAGTTTTCTAATTTCTTTGCCCGCAATGGGTGACGACGTCGTTTTTACCAGCCTGCCCGCCCATTTGCAGCTATACCCAAGAGACAGCCAGGATTCGGCTGTGGTTGCCATCAGCGGCCGGGTTCAGACGCCGGGTTACCAGCAAATTGCACTGGAAGTGTACAAAAATGCCGAGCTCTGGAAAAGCTTTCAACAAAGTTTGAATTATCAGGGTAGCGCGGCGGATTTTTCTTTTTCTCCAAAAATTCATGCCGAACTGAGCGAGTACTTTTTTTACGTTTACCTGGACGACAGCCTGATCGCCCAACAGGACAGCATTGTTTGCGGCGATGTGTATCTGATTAACGGACAGTCCAACTCACATCCCAACGCCGGCAGCTACTCTTTCCGCAGCGAATTCTGCCGCAGTTTCGGGCGCCACACCAATTATGACGATTACAATCCCGCGGACACCACCTGGGGCCTTTCTACCGGTGAAGGTTGGTGCGATTCCTGCCTGTACGCCGTGGGCACCTGGGGTTTGCGCCTGCAGGAACTGATGCTGAACGAATACGGCATTCCCACCTGTGTGATTAACGGGGGCAGCGGCGGTTCGTCCATTTCCTACAACCTGCCCAACGAAGACGACCACATGGATTTAACCACTACTTACGGCCGTCTGTTGTACCGGGCCACCAAAGCACATGTTCAAAATGACGTCAAGGCCATTTTCTGGCACCAGGGCGAAAGCGACACGTACCCCCCCGACGATTCGCTCTACCTCGACCGTTTTTCACAACTGCGGCAGGCATGGCACGCAGACTACGCTCCGCTGGAAAAAATCTACGTCTTCCAGCTTCATCCCGGAAGCTGCGGCGGAGACGGTCAGAGCTATCTGCGCAATGTGCAGCGCACGTTTAAAGAGCATTTTCCCGAGGTGGAAGTGATGGCCACAGTGGGCCTGGACGGACACGACGGCTGCCATTATTACGATGAAGGCTATCTGCAGATGGCCCAATGGATTTACCGCCTGGTGCGCCGGGATTTTTACGCTGCCACGGACACCGTGGATGTGGAGGCGCCGGACATCCTGGCCGTGTATTACACGGACGACACCCACACAAAAATCGCCATCGATTACGACCAGCAGGTCATCTGGCCCAACGACACCCTGAACGCCTCCATGAAGGATTATTTTTATCTGGACGGAAATTTCGGTTATATCAAAACCGGGTACACCACCAACGACGGATACACCGTTATTCTGGAGCTGAACAGCAGTTTCCTTTTTTCGGTGCTTACCTACCTGCCCAACGCCTCCTACAACCGCGTACCCACAAAAATTTACGAGGGACCGTTTATCCGCAATACGCGCGGAGTGGGCGCACTTTCATTTCATGAAGTTCCCATCGGCAGCGGCCCTTCCGCCGTTCGGGAAAGTGTTCCGCTAAAATGGGTTCTGGAACAGAATTACCCCAATCCGTTTGGCGAAGGCCTTTCCTTCCAGGGCAATCCGAGCACCGTGATCCGTTATCAATTGCCGACACACAGCCACGTGCGCATTACGGTTTACAACACCCTGGGACAGAAGGTCAAAGAACTGGTGAACAAAAACCAAATAAAGGGAACGTACCGCGTTACATTTAACGCTGCCGACTTGCCGTCCGGCATCTATTTTTACCGCCTGCAGGCCGGAGACGTGATCCGAACCCGGAAGATGCTGCTGTTAAGATGAAGAGGGAAATTTAGCCATAACAGAATCAGTAGGTGGAAGTTTTCAATTAACCATATTCTTTGGATGGGAACTGGTGACTGGTTATTAGTTATTGGTTGTTGTTTTTATTGATTATTGGTTATTAATTGTTTCGTTCGCATCTTGCGTTATCTTTGAAATTCGGGTGTGGAATTTGTTTGGGAAGTCGGATAGGATGTTTTGTTCGTTAATTCTCCTTCATTTCCTTTATTATCGCGAATGCGGTACAAAAAAATTCTTATCCCAATAGAGATTTTCTCCTTTGGAAAATGAAAGCAACGAACGGTTTCATGGTCTGCCTCCTTTTTACTCTCTTTTGCCTAAAACAATAACGGCCGAACCCGTTGAGTAATGGTAACCGACGATGACCGCAATGTCGCCTTTAAAATCAGCGCTTTTCGGAAAAAAATTGGCAGGACCGAAAGTATCAACAAAACATGTATCGCTTTTCCAAGAGGTTCCGTTGTAATGGATGAAATACCCCCAGGCATCCACGAGCAAAATATCATGATTATTGTTTAAAGCCAGATCCACAATACGATCTTCCTGTGCGCCGATGGTTTCGGCCGTAATCAGAAAAAACCGATTGAAATTTTCCCAAAAACGCATCAGTCCGGCCGTTGACCAGACATACCAAACAGGGTAATGATAAAATACACAGGAAAAACGCCCATATTCTCCTTTTGTAGGGTCGGCATAATAGCTATGGGAGGTATACAGAATTTCAGATGTGTTTTTGTTCACTCTGATTAGAACGCTATTACCCAGGCGGTCGTAACCGCAGATAAGAACCGTATCTCCTTTTCCGGTAACATCCTCCAGGTCTAATTCCGTTCCGCTCTCGATCCGCCGCCACTCTTTCCCATTGTAATGGGCGATCAGGCCGCTGTTGCCCACAATGTACAAATCGGAACTGGATGTGCCCCACATTTTATTAATAGTTGACGGAAAAACATCATCAGGGACCTTGTATGATTGTATTTCAGACCCATTCCAGCGCATCAGGCTCCCTGTTCCTAACCAAACGTCATTTTTATTGAAAGCGAAAACCGCAAAAAGGGTCCCCCAGTAATAATTTCCTTGGTAATAAAAAAGTATTCTTTCCAACTCCCACTTCTGTCCATCCCAGTGCGCGGCATTGTATTTGTCATCTGCAGTGTAAATTTCGCCCACGGCCCAGATGTCGTTTTCATCAATAATGGCCACGTCGTGAAAAATGCTACTGCCTCCTTGTCCCCCGAACTCCCAGCTCTGCCATTCAAACTCATGGCTGGTGGTGTCCATGGTGGTCACAGTAACGGTGTCGCTTAGGCCCACCCGCAGGCTGTCCGTAACCAGTTCCGCCCAATAGGCATAGTCCGCGGCCGGTTGCAGACCCGCATCGTATAGCAGCGTATCCCCGCCGGTAAAAGGTTCCACCGCCACCAGACGGTCATTCCGGTACAGGTGCAAAGTTAAGTGTAAAGTATCCTTATCTGTGTAATCTGTGTTATCTGTGGCTAATCCCAACCATACCTCGGTGCAGGTTGCCTCCTCCACGGTCAGATTTGCTTTCATGAGTGCGGGTGGTTGGTTGGATGGGGGTAGGGGAGCGGTGGTACGCTGGCACGACAAATGAAAAATGACAAATGACAAAAGAAAAAAGACAAATGAAAAATAGAAAAAATTACGGTTCATTTTTTACTCCTGAGTTTGGGCGTTTTTCTACGGAAAACAGGTTACGGCGGAGAGCGGTCAAAGAAAAATAAAATCTTAAAAATATCGTTTACATAAGAGCGAAATCGAATCGGGGGGGGTATACGAACGGTCACTGCACATATGGGAGTGCCGCTTACGTATCCCTCCCGGGAAATGGCATCAAAACAGAACAGGCACTTAACGCACAACATATCTTATGTCCTGCGGATATGGTTTGTTAAAATCCTATGACCGGTATGGTTCGTCCGTGAGAGAGAAAATAGCTGACGGCTTTAATATAAAACGAAAAAATATGGAATGTCAAGACCGAAGTGTAGTTTTTCTTGGATATCATTCTGAAAAGGGAGTAACGGGTTTATTCCGATTTGGAAAATTCTTAAGGTTTTTGGAACAGCCTTTTTATGTATGGGGCTAAGAAGCACGGCTGTGAAGCAGCCGTAAGAATCATTTAGAACGGCAATTATTATTTTTCCCAAATAAAATCGGTTCGTTATGAAAATTTACTTTGTGGTTATCCCGGAAAGCAGAGAGAAATTCATTTCAAGCAAGTAAGATTAGGGGTGCCTAAATTTTGCGGGTTATTCAAAAAAACTCATTTATCACTTGTATCAGACCGTTCTATTTATAAAATTAACCAAAACCCAAACCACTCGGAAAAACAATGATAACCAAAGCGCAAAAAATCCGGCTCGGTATTTTTATTACGGTCTCCCTGATCATCTTTTTCGGATTACTGGTTGCTCTATCGATTAACCGTATTTTCAAAGAAAAAGACATCTACCACATCGCTTACCAGAATATATCCGTTACCGGTTTGGATGTGGGAAGCTCCGTAAAATATCTCGGTATTAATGTGGGCTCCGTGCAAAAAATACAAATTGATCCCCAGGATATCAGCCGGGTCATTATTACTGTGGGTATTAACAAAGGCACCCCCATAAAAAAGGACGTGCACGCCGACATTTCCACCATCGGTATTACCGGCATTAAACTGATTGAACTGCGCGGCGGCACCAACGAAGCGCCCTTACTGCAACCGGGAGAATATATTCAGGCCGGGAAATCCCTGACCGAAAACATCACCGGCAAAGCGGAAGTCATTGCCGAAAAAGTGGAAGTGGTGTTGAATAATCTGATCGAATTGACCAAAGAATCCAACCAGAAAAAAATCTTTCGCGTGCTCGATACCACGGAAGCCGCGATCGGCGGGCTGAACCGATTACTGGCTCAAAACGAAACCACATTACACAATGCCCTGAAAAATCTGGATTCTTCCCTGATCTATATTTCAGCAGCCAGTAAAACGGCCAATCATACCATACGCCGCCTGGACTTTTTTGTTCAATCCGATTCTTTTCGGATTACTCTGGACAACATCGCCCAGATTGCGGACAAGCTCAACAAAGCCAATATTTACAATCTGGACGAGCAGTTGAACCTGGCGGTGGACAAGTTGAACCATCTGCTGTATCAATTAGACCTGATCATTTCTCTGAATGCTTCCAGGTTTAACC
>CAZJNP010000238.1:2197-5014 GCA_964547355.1 uncultured Calditrichaceae bacterium | reverse complement strand
GATGAAAACATTCCCGGTGCATTTTACGAAGCCATAAAAAGTGATGAAAGAAAAATAAAAAAGATTTGAGGAGCCTATGGCAAAAACAATTATTTATGAACCCTCGCGCACTTTAATGGAATTCCGTTTACTTCCCGGGCTAACCACAGAAAAAACGTTGATGAGCAATATTTCCTTACGCACGCCTATTGTCTATTGCGCGAAGGAGGATTCCAAATACTATCTGAATATTCCCATTGTGGCCGCGGCCATGCAGTCGGTGTCTGGCGAGCGCATGGCTATTGAAATGGCCAAATTGGGCGGCACGGCATTCATCTATGCTTCGCAAACGCCCACGCAGCAGGCCAATATGATTCGCAAGATAAAAAAATACAAAGCCGGATTTGTACCGCCGGAAACCGTTCAGCCGGAGATGTCCATTCGAGAGCTGTTCGAATTAACGCGGCAACGGAGCTACAACACGTTTCCGGTGGTGGACGAACAGGGCAAATTACTGGGACTCATTACCAAAAACGACTACGACGTCAAGCCGCACGGCAATCTGCCGGTAAAAGAGCGTATGATTCCGCGCAAAGATCTGACCGTTGGCGTGAATATTGATGACATCAAACAGGCCAATACCCTGCTGCGCGAAACCCACCAATCTGTATTACCCATTGTGGACGAACAGGACAAACTGCTTTACCTGGTTTTTCGCAAGGATATCCGAAACCATCTGGACTATCCCTTTGAGGTGCTGGATGAGCATAAGCGCTTGTTTGCCTCGGCCGCCATCAACACGCACGATTACGAGCAGCGCGTGCCCATGCTGGTGGAAGCGGGCGTCGATCTGATCGCCATCGATTCGTCGGACGGCCATTCCGTGTTCCAGCAACGAGCGTTGCAATGGATCAAGCAGCACTATCCCGAATTGCCGGTTATTGGTGGGAATATTATCACCGAAGCCGGCTTTTCTTTTTTAGTGGAAGCTGGTGCACGCGCCGTCAAGGTAGGCATGGGCGGCGGTTCCATCTGCATCACGCAGGAACAAAAAGGTACGGGACGCGGTTTAGCCACGGCCATCATCAAGGTAGCCGAAGCGCGTGACCGTTATTTCAAGGAAACGGGCAAATACATCCCGCTGATAGCCGACGGCGGCATTGTTAATTCCAAGGATGTGGTGATTGCTCTGGCGCTGGGCGCGGACTATGTGATGATGGGCCGCTATTTTGCCCGTATGGAAGAATCGCCCACGGAAAAGGTAACCATTAACAATCAGGTGATGAAGCCGTACTGGGGCGAAGGTTCGGCCCGGGCCAGGGAGTGGAAGGAACAGCGTTACTATCAGGCGCAGTTTGTGGAAGGTGTAGAAGGTTTTGTGCAGTATGCCGGTCTGTTAAAAGACAATCTGCCTGAAACGCTGTCCAAAATCAAAGCTTCCATGTCGTCGGCGGGCGCGGCCACCATCAAGGAACTGCACGAAAAAGCCGAGCTGGAAGTGGTTTCCGCCCTGTCCATCCGCGAAGGTAAAGCGCACGATATTTATCTGCCGGGCGAAGATTCTTCTTACAGCTCAATCAACTGGGGAAATTAAAATGGCAACATACATCGTACTCGGCGCCCAATGGGGCGACGAGGGAAAAGGAAAAATCGTGGACATGCTGTCCGCGAATATGGATCTGGTGGTGCGTTTTCAGGGCGGAGCCAATGCCGGTCACACCGTGAAAATCGGCGATGAAAAATACGTCCTGCATCTGATCCCCGGCGGCATTGTGGCCGGTCACGCGTTGAACATCATCGGCAATGGCTGTGTGGTGGACCCGCTCATCTTCAGCGAAGAGGTGGATTATCTGGTGCAAAAAGGGATTGAAATCACGCCAGAAAAACTGCTCATCTCGTCGCAGGCGCATATGGTCACACCAGTACATCGCTTTCTGGACCGGGTAATGAACAAGAAAATAGGCACTACCGGCCGCGGGATTGGTCCGGCTTATGGGGACAAAATCCACCGCACGGGCATACGGCTGGAAAGCATCACGGACGGCACGGCTCTGGAAAGACTGGAAGAGCATCTGTACAATTACAAACAGATCAGCGAACGCATTTACGAAGAATCCTTCCCCGATATTCAACAGACCATCAACGAACTAGCACGCGCCATACAGCGCATGAAGCCGTTTATAGCCGACACTCCACCGGTCATCTATGATTACGCCCAAAAGGGGAAAAATATTTTATTCGAAGGCGCGCAGGGTACGCTGCTGGATATCGATCACGGCACCTATCCCTACGTAACATCTTCTTCCACTACCATCGGCGGCGCCTATACCGGCGGCGGTGTTTACATGGAATTTGACCACCGCATCGCCATCGTTAAGGCTTACACTACACGCGTGGGTGAAGGACCCTTTCCCACGGAACTGCACGACGAAACCGGCGAATGGTTGCGTGAAAAAGGCGGCGAATTCGGCGCCACCACCGGTCGTCCGCGCCGCACGGGATGGCTGGATTTAAAACTCCTAAAACGTTCTTTTATGATTAATGGCTTTAACTACATTTCGTTAAGCAAAATCAGCTGCCTTTCCGGTCTGGAAACCATCAAGGTTGCCGTGGATTACGATGCGCAGGGCGAACCAGTTTATGAGGAATTTCCTGGCTGGCAGGAAGAGGTGGAAGGGATTACGGAATGGGACAAACTGCCTCCCAACTGTCGGACTTATATCGAATTCATCGAGGAAGCACTGAACGTGCCCATCGGCATGGTTTCCACCGGTCCTAGGCGCAGCGATTTGATTGTGAGAGAAGAAATTATGTAAGTGCCAGGAGAAATTTTGAATG
>CAZJNP010000238.1:0-2097 GCA_964547355.1 uncultured Calditrichaceae bacterium | reverse complement strand
GTTATCAGTTGTCAGTTTTCGGTTTTTCAGTTTTCAGACCAATTAATCAATGGTGTTTGTTTATGGGGATTGTATTTTATTTTTCAACAAAACAGATTGGAGTTCCCGAATTTGCTAAATATTACCTATTTAATAACCAAACTGACAACTGATAACTGATAACCGAAATGAAGGCCGATAACTGAAAACTTATATCAAAACCAACAACAATGAACACCAATAACATAATCAACTACCTAAAACAACTCGGAAATCCGCAAATCGCTGCCCATTCGCGGGGGTTTTTCAAAACCGGTAAGGGTGGATATGGCGAGGGGGACGATTTTCTGGGCATCCGCGTGCCGGTGATCCGACAGGCGGTAAGAAAGTTCAGCGACACGTCTATAGCGGAAGCCGAAGAACTGCTCCATTCCCCTTACCATGAAGTGCGTCTGTTTGCTTTGCTGATGTTGGTGCAACGTTTTGCCAAAGCGGATGCCGACGAGAGGCAAACCATTTATGAAATGTATTTGAATAACACAAAATACATCAACAACTGGGATCTGGTGGACGCTTCCGCGCCGCATATTGTGGGCGCCTATTTATTTGACAAAGAAAGGGACATACTCTACCAACTGGTCCGTTCTTCCCAGCTCTGGGAACGGCGCATTGCCATCATGGCCACCTTTTATTTCATCCGAAGAAACGAATTTGAAGATGCGCTGCGTCTAGCAGAACGATTACTGAACGACGAACACGACTTAATCCACAAAGCCGTAGGCTGGATGCTTCGGGAGGTGGGTAATCGAGATAAACAACAGGAACTGACTTTTCTGAAAACCCATTACCAACAAATGCCGCGCACCATGTTGCGCTACGCCATTGAAAAATTCCCTGCCGAAGAACGGCAGCAATTCCTAAAAGGTACCATAAAAATCGATTAAATAGGCAAAACATGGCAATAATCCAACGCACGCGCATTGATCAAATAAAAGAACAAATGGATTCTTTTATGGAGCAGCGCTTTGATTCCGAACTCAAGGAAAAGGCCGTGGCTTTATTGCACTGTGTGCAGAAAAATCACCATTTGAATTTTTTCAAAGGTAAAACCGAAACCTGGGCTGCTGCCGTCCTGTACGTTACCGCCCGCTTTAATCTGCTTTTCGATCATTCCCAGCCGGCACATTGCACCCCGCAAGAGATCGTTGCCCATTTTGGTCAGCTGGAAAAATCACTGCGCAACAAAGCGCAGGATATTGAAACCTATTGCAAACTAACGCTGGGCGACACGCATTATTGCACACAGGCCATCGGCCAAAAGCTGAATTTTTTTCAAACCAAATCCGGTTTTATCATTCCCAAGCTGGTGCTGGACGAAACGGTCCGAAACATAAAAACACTTGATCCCGCCGAAGCCCGCTGGCTGGAAATCAAAATTCAGGAAAAGGTGAACCGCGAAAAGAAGAAGCTGCTGGAGCGACTCAAACACCGTTCTGCGAAAAAAGTTGCGGATAAGAAACAGTTGAGTTTGTTTAAATAAGGGCCAAGGGCCGAGTGTCGAGGATCAAGGGGAATTTTTAAATGTTGAATTTTAAATTTTGAATTAGTTGTTGGGGGCAGTAATTAGTTATCAGTTATCAGTTTTCAGTTGTTAGTTGTTAATGGGCGGTGATTGATTGAAAGGGTAAACTGAAGACCAATAACTGAAAACTGAAAACACAAAAAAATTCATTTCTTGATAAACATTAAGAAGAATATGAATCAAAAAAATTCCGGAACGGACATTGACTTAGGCAACCGCTGTTCGCAAATCGCTTACGGCTGGGCCAAAAAGACCTTTACCAATCGAGAGCCGGGTACAGGCAATCCGCTGATGAATGTGGACGGCGGCTTTTCCAATATTATGGATTTTGGCCGCGTGAAAATCGGTATGTCCTCGGACGGTATTGGCACCAAAATTGAGTTGGCCGAGCGCACCGGCATTTACCACACGCTAGGCTTTGACCTGATTGCTATGGTAGCTGATGATTTGGCGGCTAATGGACTGGAAACGGTCAACCTGTCCAATATTCTGGATGTGGATTTTCTGGATGCGGACATCGTAGACCAACTGATGCG
>CAZJNP010000237.1:0-5014 GCA_964547355.1 uncultured Calditrichaceae bacterium | reverse complement strand
GGTCTGGATCGTGCCTGACATGCCCAAAACCCGTTCCGGCAAAATCATGCGCCGCGTTCTGGCGGCCATCGCCAACAAGCAGGATGTGGGCGATGTGACCACTCTGGCGAATCCCCAGGTGGTGGCCGAAATCCAGAAAATGGCCTGATGATTATTTTTCCCAAGGTTCCCGATTAACGTCGGGAGCCTTTTTTATTTTATTCCGGGATGGCTTTGCCTTTGGTTTAAAAATTAACGATATTTTATTAGTGTGACATGATCATTCCGGAAATAAAAAATGACAGCAAAGGTTCATTTAATTCCGATTTTGCCGATCCTGTATTTTAAAACCAATCTTAAATTCACACACAGGTAAACGTCATGTTTCGAATCATCCCGGAAGGCCTATCGTATCAGGAGCACGTGCTGTTAAAAAACGGGCAGGGTCTGTTGCTGCGTCCCGCCACGCCGCAAGATGTACCGCTGGTGGAAGCGTTCATGCAGCGGGTCTCCCAGGAAAGCCTTCAGATGCGCTTCATGGCCGCGGTTTCTCAGGTGCCGCGTTCGGTGATCGAAGAGCTGTGCAGCGGCGATTTTACGGACGCCGGCTGTCTGCTGGCGATCGACAGCAAAGAACACGAACCGAAAGTGGTGGGCCTGGGCAATTACATCGGCATGAACAACGGGCGTTCTGCGGAAGTGGCTTTTTTAGTGGAAGACGCTTACCAGGGACTGGGTATCAGCACGATCCTGCTGGAACGTCTGGCCGGCCTGGCAGCAGCCAACGGTTACATCGAACTGGAGGCCGAAGTACTGCCGGATAACCAACCCATGATTAATGTTTTCAAAAGTTCCGGGTTTGAAGTGCACCAGGTCTGGGATTCCGACACGGTGCATATCGAGTTACCGGTCAACCGCGCCGCCGCCCTGTGGGAACGGGCCGGTCTGCGCGAGCACATCGCGGTTGCCAACTCGCTCATTCCTCTGCTGCGTCCGAAGGTCGTGGCGGTGATCGGTGCTTCCAGAGACGAAACATCCATCGGCTATATGATCTTTCATAACATTTTAACCAATGGATTCAAAGGCACGCTGTACCCGGTCAATCCCCAGGCGGATTCCGTCAGCAGCGTGAAGGCCTATGCCTCCGTTAAAGAGCTGCCCGAACCGATCGATCTTGCCGTGATTGCCGTTCCGGCCGAAAAAGTACAGCAAGTGGCCGAACACGCCATCCACCACGGCGCAAAAGCCCTGGTGGTGGTTACCGCCGGTTTCGCCGAAGCCGGTCCGGAAGGCTCCCGAAGGCAAAAGCAACTGTTGAATTTGATCCGCTCCCACGGTGTGCGGTTGTTAGGACCCAGTTGTCTGGGGTTGATGAATACGGATTTCGAAATAAGGTTGAACGCCAGTTTAGCTCCTAAATTACCCCCATCCGGACCGGTTGGTTTTTTCTCCCACTCTGCGGCTTTGGGGCTGGTAATTCTGGAATATGCCACGGAAAAAGGGCTGGGCTTTACCACATTTGTTTCCGCAGGAAACCGGGCCGATGTGTCTGGTAACGATTTTTTACTCTACTGGGAAGAAGACCCAAAAACAAAATTAGCCGTACTTTATCTGGAAACGTTCGGCAACCCGCGCCGTTTTGTGCGCATTGCCCGGCGCATGTCGTACAAAAAGCCGATCTTGTGTGTGAAAAGTGCGCGTAGTAAAGCGGGACGTAAAACGGCCGAGGCCAAGAGCGGGACGCCTTCCGGCGGGGCGGCCGAAATCGAAGCCCTGTTCCATCAAACCGGGATCATTTTAGCCGACACGCTGGAAGAACTTTTTGACATCGCTCTGGTGATTGCGCATCAACCGCTGCCACGCGGCAACCGTGTGGCGGTAATCGCCAATTCAGCCGGAATGGCCACTATCTTTGCGGATGCCAGCGCATCCAACGGACTGCGCATCTCGGGTCCGGGCGTAGTAAACCTGGGCGCGTTTACCTCCCCGGAAGATTATGAAAAAGCGGTACGGGACGCCATCGCAGACGACGAGGTGGACGCCCTGCTGGTGGGTTTTGCCTGTGTGGGCCCCTGCGGACCGGATCCGGTAGCGGACGCCATCAAGCGCGGCGTGCAGTCCGGGGAAAAAACGGCTGGGATCAAAAAACCTGTGCTGCTCTGTCTGATGGGCGCAGCCGGCACCGTGGCTTTAATGGAAGAAAGCGCCAACGAACAGCGCCGCTTTCCCGCCTTCCGCTTTCCCGAATCCGCCGCGCGTGCCCTGGGTAAAGTGGTGCGCTATGCCGAATTCCGCAAACACCCGGCGGGTAAACTGGTCTGGTACGAAGACGTACAGGGCGACCAGGCCCGGCAGGAAATAAAAAAGGTGTTGCCGTTAGAAAAAAAATCCGACCAAATCGTGGAAATCGATTCCCAAACGGCGGTCCGCATGCTCTCCTTTTTCGGATTAAAGGTCGCAGAAAAAACATCCACCAAAATTCCACCGGTCACGGTGCGCGTAAAACCCGATCCTTTGTTCGGTCCGTTAATTCAATTACAGGGCGAACAATTTACTCCCGTCGTGCGCATTACTCCCCTGACTGAGAGTGATCTTCAGGAGACTCTGGAAGAGGTGCAGTTAAACGCGCATACCGGGCTGAGCCAGACGCTGGGAAGAATTTCGCAAATGATTGAGGAACTTCCCTGGCTCTGGGAGCTGGAGGTGCGGGTGATTTCGGATTCTGAACCTGTGCTCTCGCCGGAAATAAAAATGACGCTGAAACCCGGCGGCGGGCATCGACCAGCCTATTAATTTTTTATGAGGAAGGAAAAATGCTCATTCGTGAAATCATGCACCCCGATCCGGTAACGATTGACCCGGATACCACTTTGTGCGATGCGTACGCCATCATGCAGAAAAAGGGATTTCGCCATTTGCCGGTTTTATCGCAAGGCAAGCTGGTAGGTCTGGTTACCGACCGGGACCTGCGTCTGGCCACCAGCCGTCTGGCCAAGCGGCCGTTCGATCCGGAGGCTCAGGTACGGGAGATTATGAGTCATCCGGTGCAAACGGCGCATACCAACGACCCGGTGGAGATGGCAGCCCGTTTGATGCGGGAAATGAAAATCGGATGCCTGCCGGTGATCGAAGAATCTAAAATCGTAGGCATCGTCACGGCCGCAGACATGCTCGATGCTCTGCTCAGGCTGACCGGTATCCACTTCCCTTCCGGCCGGCTGGACATCCGCCTGCCCGACCGACCCGGAGAAATTGCCCGTCTGACGGCCCTGCTGGCGGAGCGCAACATTAACATTCACTCAATACTAACCTATACGGATGAACCCGCCCGCCAGGCACGCCTTGTGCTGCGTGTGAACACCATGGACATTCGCCAGCTCGCCAAAGCGCTCTGTGATGCGGGTTTTAACGTATTAAGGCCGCCTCATATTCTATGTGTCGAGTAATCTATCATCCCAAATATCTGGACTACGATCTGGGTCCTAATCACCCGTTCAGTCCGCTGCGGGTAGAGATCATGCTGGATTTACTGCACACGCTGGGCGTTCCGTTCGACCCGCTTTTACCGGAACCGGTCACTCCGCAAGACCTGACCGCGGTTCACACATCGGAATACGTGGAAATTGTGGAAGCCGCCGGACGGGGCGAGAAGATTTCGGATCCGGCCAGATATGGACTGGGCACGGCCGACAATCCCATCGTGCCTGGCATGGCCGAAGCCGCCCGCCACATCGCCGGAGGAACACTCTTGGGCGCCAGGCTTCTTTTAGAAGAAAACACGCACAGGGTTTTACAGCTCGGTGGTGGTTTCCATCATGCCCGGCCAGCTTTGGCGTCCGGTTTTTGTCTGTACAACGACCTGGCTTTAGCGCTGCGTGAACTCACCCGGCAGTCGTGGCACGTGGTTTATCTGGACATCGACGTACACCATGGCGACGGCGTGCAGGAGATGTTTTATTCCGATGATCGCGTCATGACCATTTCTCTGCATGAATCCGGCGAATATCTTTTCCCCGGCACGGGGTGGCTTCATGAATTAGGCCAGGGCATAGGACGCTCGCTAAAGCTGAATCTACCTCTGGAGCCGTTTACCGAAGGCGCTTCTTATCTGGAAGTAGTGGAAGGCGCAGTGGAACCTGCACTGAACTGGTTTCGGCCGGATGCGCTGGTGGTACAGGCCGGTGCGGACGCCCATTTCTCCGATCCGCTAGCTGACCTGATGTTGACCACGCAGGATTATGTGCGCCTGTTTAGCAAAATATTTCAACTGGCCGAGACCTACGCTAAAGGGAGAATTCTATTTACTCTGGGCGGGGGGTACTCTACTGCGGCCACCGTACGCATCTGGACCATACTCTATTTTATGCTGCACAATCTCGAAATGCCTGACAAGCTACCCAAAAAGTGGCGGGAAAAATGGCAGAAACGTCTAAGCATATCTTTTCCGGAATCGCTTCATGATCCTAACCCGGCCTTTGATCCCATACCGCGTAAACCGGTAGTGGAACGAATGAACCGGGAGCTGATACGCCGCTTAAACGACGCCGTTTCCGCCGACTGGCTCTAAGCACAAACGCCTTCTCGTTTCCTTGTTTTTTCGCTGCGTTGTTATGAATCGTTTTTCAGCCACAGCACCTGATACGGCTGCAATGTAATCGTCAAAACGCCGTCGGAAGCGCGGTAGCCCTGTTCGCCGATCAAATCAAACCAGCGCTTGTATTTTAAATCGTGCTGCGATAAGTCGATGCGCAGCGTGTGTTTTTTTGAGGTGATATTCACCAGAGAGAACACCGTTTCTTTGCGGTCTTCCGTTTGCCGTACCACGGCGAAAAAGGCATCACCCAAATTCAGAATCCGTTGGGGTGCGTTAGGATGAAAGGCCTGTTCCCTGGTGCGTTTGCGGATGAGTTCGGCCATGCGCCGGTAGCACCAATAGGTTGTGGATTTCGGATTTTCCAGTGTCTGTAGTCGTTCTGCCTTTTTCCTGTTTTTTTGTTTTTCATAATTAATTACAAAACAACAAATCATAACACAA
>CAZJNP010000236.1:0-5019 GCA_964547355.1 uncultured Calditrichaceae bacterium | reverse complement strand
CCTGAGGGCTGTATGCCTGTAGCGTTTTTTCGATTTCGGCGCGCTGGGTTTCCAGCCTTTTTTTCTCAAAGCCATTAATGCCGGTAAATTCCAGGTCTAAAATTGTATTTTTAATTTTTCTTGGTTGCGCTTTTTCCAGGATGGAGGCCAAAGTGGGTTTTGTGCTTTGCAGTTGAGTGATCACCTGCTGCCACACCTGCCGCGCCTGTTCCAACAGATTCTCACTTCCGGCTTGGCCTGCCGGTGCGGTTTGGTAAGCGGCCGCGGTGGAATCATTAACCTGCGGAGTCAGCGGGGCTTTTTTTTTTAACAGTTCCAGTTTCTCTAGAATGGACTGAACATCGGTCGTTGAAGGCATTTTGGCCATTTTTATCAAACCGATTTCAAACTTTAGCTGGGGATGCTGGCTGTTTTTTACCTGATTAATGGTCTCGCCAATCAGATGAAGATAACCGATCAAATCATTTTCGGAAAACTGCTGAGCCTCTTTTTGGTACTGCTCACGATACACGTCCGCTGCGTCGATATATTCGGTTTTTCCGGTGGATTTCACCACCAGCAGACTGCGGAAATGATCTTCCAGCCCCAGTAAAAATTCATTAAGATCGTAACCGCTGGCCAGAATATGCTGGCTCGACTCGATCAGCTCTTTCAGTGCCTGATTGCGTATCTGCTCACTAATCTGAAAAAAAACATCCTGGTGAATGACGCCCAATGCCTGAGCCACATCTTCAAACGTCACTTTGTTGCCGCTAAACGAAATCAACTGATCCAGAATACTCTGGGCATCGCGCATGGAGCCGTCCGCCTTTTTGGCGATCTGGAGCAGGGCTTCTTCTTCAATTTCCACCTTGTCCGTCTTACAAATCTTACGCAGATGATCCATGATTGTGTTGAGTGGAATACGGCGGAAATCAAAACGCTGGCATCGGGATAAGATGGTCGGCGGCACACGGTGTATTTCCGTAGTGGCAAAAATAAACAAGGCATGTTCCGGTGGTTCTTCCAGTGTCTTCAACAGGGCATTGAACGCCTCTTTGGTGAGCATGTGCACTTCGTCGATGATGTAAATGCGGTATTTACCCTGGGTAGGGGTGTACCGGATATTCTCACGAATGTTGCGCAC
Organism: uncultured Calditrichaceae bacterium; assembly: GCA_964547355.1. Taxonomy (GTDB): domain Bacteria; phylum Calditrichota; class Calditrichia; order Calditrichales; family Calditrichaceae; genus CAZJNP01. The sequence continues at coordinate 3,893 of CAZJNP010000236.1, read as the reverse complement.
TTCGTCAATACCGCGGTTGGAAGCGCCGTCAATTTCCAGCACATCCATGGAATTGCCCTGAGTAATGGCCAAACAGGAAGGACATTCGTTACAGGGATGAGCGGTGGGGCCTTTCTCACAATTTACTGCTTTGGCCAGAATACGGGCGGTGGTCGTTTTGCCCACTCCGCGTGGCCCGGTAAAAATATAGGAATGTGCAATTCTCTGATTGTTAATGGCGTTAGACAGCGTTTTGGCCACGTGTTCCTGACCAATAATTTCCTCAAACTGCTGCGGCCGCCAACGGCGGGCAATTACCACATAGGACATAGGAAAGCACGCATCTTTAATTATGAATTAATAAGCCAGGCGAACCCACGGCACATAGTTCCGACGCTTACCGCTGCTTCCTTCCGGACCTGACGGGGTTGGGCGTGGTCCTATTGCGTGGGACCTGGCTTAAATTTAAACAAAACCTTTAAAAGAAAATTACGCCGGCACAGCACCGGAATCAAATTACTTCTTTCCGGCCTGCCGGCGTTTGTACCTTTTACCGTGTGGAGCTAAGCGGGATCGAACCGCTGACCTCTGCATTGCGAACGCAGCGCTCTCCCAGCTGAGCTATAGCCCCATTTCTGAAAACCTGAATTTAGTTAAGTTTACGAATTTTGTCAAATGAAGTTCCCTGCTATTTGCCAGCGAGTCAAGAAAAATTTTTTCCGATAAAAAACAGGATCATTTCCAACAAAGTGACAAAATCCACACAATCTTTAAGACCTATTACGTTATATTCCTCTTTCTTAATTGGATATCGACCAAAATCATAGAAAACCTTTAATATAATCGGCTGTTAAATTGAAATATTTCATTATCAACAAATAAAAAGGAATGCATCATGACAGGAAGTACATTGATTATCGCTATCGTATCAATAATAACTATAGCCGTCGGCGGGTATTTTGTGTTGCATTACCTGCGCGGCAGCATTAAAATTAACCTGAATAAAAGGGCATTTGATTTAGATGAACCAATCACCGGCACCTTTGACTTAACTGTTCGTAAAGACATAGAAGGAAACAGACTTTATGCCGCGGTCTATGCAAATAAGGTGGTCAAAACAAAAAGAAATAACGACGAAACCCACACCGATATCAGAGAAATCTATCGCAACGAAACCACGATAGAACCTGCCCGGGTATTCAAAGGCGGAGAATCACGCCGCTATGAATTCAAATTAAAATTACCGCAGCGCCAGGGTACCGAAGCGTTAAACAGCGAACTGTTGCAGCTTATTAACATGGGCATTTCCCTTTTCAGCGACCAGCGTACTTATGTCGACTGGTACGTGGAAGTTCGATTAGACGCTAAAGGCATTGACATCGCCAAAAGAGAAAAAATCATAGTCAATTTGTAGTGGAGTTCTAATTATCTGAAAAATAAGTGCAATTAATAGCCCCGCCGCCCTGACAGGAGTGCCTTTTAGTACAAACATCTCGTGTGGCCAAATGTGTAATTTTCGTCGAAAGACGGACTCTAACGACCGGAAATCGTCGGTCACTCCAGTAGGCGGATCAGTCTGCCGACTGCTATTATACCCATTATAAAAAAACAGGGAATATGAAATAGATCAGAGTGTGTTCCATATTCCCTGTTTTTTTGTTTTTAACATTCCGTGAACGGAAGTAGTCGCGAATTCGATTCACCCAGGAACCTGGATTAACAAGAATCCATTGCCATTCACCAAGTATTATCTTATTTGCCGGAGTTCCACCGCCTGCCCGCCGCTTTTTGTCATTCTGGCCTGCAGAGTATCCGCAGCAGTAACGATACGTTGCCGAATATTAATCGCCGTTGGATTGGAATCAAAGTCCGTCTCCCGGCTATCCTCATATATAGTGGCGCGGTACTTCTTTCCCTTATCTAAAAAATCCAAATAAATCGCCAGCGTTCTGGGTTTTTCATCGGTAATTGTGCCAATGTACCAGTTGTCCCCCTTCCTGCGGGCTACGGAAACATAATCACCGATTTTAGCCGCGATGGGCACGGTTTCGTCCCAGTCCACCGGAACATTTTCAATGAATTTAAAAGCCGGGTGATTTTCATAGTTCTCAATCAGATCGGCCGCCATTTGCATGGGCGAATACAGTACCACATAATAAGCCAATTGCTTGGACAGTGTGGTATAAACCCGATGCTTTCCCGTCGGATCGAACTTGATATTAAATATGCCCGGCGTATAATCCATGGGTCCGCCTAAAAATCGAGTAAAGGGCAAAATGGTGGTGTGTTCAGGGGGATTGCCTTCCGACCAGGCATTGTATTCCATACCGCGCGCTCCTTCACGCGTCATAAAATTTGGCCAGGTACGACGAATACCGGTGGGTTTGATCGGTTCATGGACGTCAATCATAATTTTGCGTTTCGCGGCCTCCTGCGCCACTTTACGGTAATGGCGCACCATCCACTGTCCGTGGTGATGCTGTCCTTGTGGATGCATTTTTCCGGCATAACCGGTTTTAACGGCAGAGATGCCCAGCCGCTGGTACAAATCCAGCGCATCTTGCATCTGCCGCTCATATTCAGGCACATTGCCGCCACTTTCATGGTGCCCGATCAACACAATTCCCTTTTTTTTCGCATACGCCGCCACTTCTTCCAGATTAAAATCGGGGTAGGCTTTGGTGTAACTCTGCACATTGTTGCCGGAAAGCCAGGACTCCCAGCCTTGATTCCAGCCTTCCACCAGCACGCCCTGGAAGCCATGCGCTGCGGCAAAGTCGATGTACTTTTTAGCCCGCTCGGTAGTTGCGCCATGTTTTGGTCCTGCATGCCAGGTGTATTTGTCGATATGCATGCCCCACCAGATGCCCACATATTTCATGGGCTTGATCCAGGATGTGTGCGCGATTTTACTTGGTTCGTTCAAGTTTAAAATCGTATGCGAACGCAGCAGGTTCTTGGCTTCGTCCGGAATCAGAATTACGCGCCAGGGTGTACGTAATGGTGTGTGCCCTCTAACCTTTACTCCGTCCGGCCAGGGTACCAAATCGGTTTTAAACACGGGCGGCCGCGAGGATATTTTCGTCAGCGTCATGCCGGCGTAATCGGTAAGCGCCGCTTCATGAATGGCCAGAACGATCCCCTGGGGCGTTTCAAAAGTAACCGGTGTGTTGACCGCTTTTAAATCGGAGGCCAACGTGCGTTGGTAGAGATGCTCATAGCTTTCATAATCCGCGGGAATCCACCAGGCGGAATCATCCTGAGCCAGATGAAACTGCGTTTCTTCCGAAATGATCAGAAGGCTGTCAATCGCTTCCTGTTGCGGAATCACATACCGGAAAGCCACGGCGTCGTTAAAAACTCTGAAATAGATTGTCAGTTTGCGATGAGGAGATTGCTCTTCTTCCAGTTCCAGTTTAAGCTGATTATACCGCTCCGTGATATTTTTCTCCGTGCCCCAGACAGGATGCCATACCGTATCCTGCTGTTGAATGTGAATGCCCGCGATCTTCAATCCCGCTCCCAGGGCCGGCGCCTGTTTGAATTTAAATCCCAGTTTGGATTCGTTAATGATCGGTTGATCATGGAAACTGACCCTGTAAACAGGCGCCTCCAGGGTCACAAAAATTTCCGCCTTTATTTTTCCGTCCGGAGAATAAATAGCCTGTGCGGGATAGGCGGGTTTTTCTTTTTTGCATCCGACCATCATTGATAAAAATACGCTTGCCAGCAAATAAACGATCAAACGTCGCATGATAATCCTTTCTAACAGTAAAATACATTTGGTACGAATTTATCGAGCCCCGGAGTAAAGCACAAGGAAATTATACCCAGAATCTGATTACTTTACAATAATTACGTTCTCCTATAACATGGTTTCTAATTTTGTTCTCCTATGGTAAGCTGTTATCCTG
>CAZJNP010000235.1:0-5022 GCA_964547355.1 uncultured Calditrichaceae bacterium | reverse complement strand
GCGTACATCACGAGATAACCAAAAATAATATAAAATAAAATATCGCCTAAAAATGCTTTTCGTGAAAACACGCCATCAGAAACCGAGGTCAGGCCTAAGTAGTGGCTCAGTGTTTCATAACCAAAGGGCATGATGTTCGTTCTGCCAAGGCTGTGTTTTATATCCGAAATTGTAATGGTTACATTTAACGGCAATGCAGCGCTGAACACCTGCATGACCATAATACCGAGGATGAGTAAAGTAATGGGTTCTTCTTTTAACATGCGATCCACGGCCTTGTGAACCCGTTCGGCCAGATATCTGAAATAGAACTCTGCCAGGATGCCGCCGATGAAAGCGCCAAGCGTATTATTAATTAAGTCTGTTACGGATGTAATGCGATATCGAAAAAATAACTGCAGGATTTCTATGGAAAAACTGACGAGGAATCCGGCAACAACGATCTTTAATAACGAATGACCCGCCGTTTTGCGATAGCGATGATATAAGTGATAGAAAAATCCAAACGGAAGCAGCAGGAGAATATTACCCACAATGTCCGTAATCGAATTAGAATATTGGATACTGTAATAGGGTATCCATTCAATATGAGTAAACGACTGATACCATTGGTAAGGATGAATATATATCCGAAATGGCAACAACGTATTATAAAAAACAAAAAGAACAAAAAGGATGTAAGCATATTTTAATAAACGAATCGCTTTCTCCGATGGCACTGTCGCCTCCCTGACTTGATATCCCTACCTGGAAAGAGTGTTATATAATTTTTTTAAACGTCGTTTTTCCTCTGCCATGCGAAAAACAGAATGCACTGCGTCAATTCCCAATCCAGCCGCAATTCCGCTAATAACCGAATTGAGTACAGGGTCAATATTCTGGATTCCCAACTTATCGACCATCCCCAGTTCGAACTGCACGCAAAAAAAGACACCCAGCGCCACGCCAAACGTATGTATAATTAACGACGTCAAAAAGTGCATTGTCAGAGCCCTGGCTTCTGTTTCATCATACACCATGTGCATATGATCAAGGTAATATCGAATCCGATTCCAGATGGCATTACTAAAAGCAGTTAAAAAACCAACTTTTGGCCACAACCATTCCAGTACGGATTTGAGATATTCCAGCACCCGGCTGATCACGGTAGCTAATACAATCAGAAAAAAATATATTTTAACCACATCCGTATTTAAAGACGGACCAGAAGTCTCCGGAAGGGACTGAGCAAAAAGCGCACCGGTGAAGGTGAATAGAGTGATTATTAGGATTCGCATACTTATTTTTTTCATTTCGGCTTCACATAGATATAGTTTAGTTTTTTAAATTCTTCTAATTCTTTCAAAATTTGGGGGTCTTTTTGCCATTGCCTCATTAGGTGTGTAGACTTGGCAATTAAGCGATCCAGAGGAAAGTTATTGCCCGGACAGGACGGCATATTGGCTTTTACTCTGGAATGAGGAACCACATTTTTTTCCTCTATTCCGTACAGAATGCGCCAAAGAGCAATCATGCGTGCACCGGTATTTATTTGCGCTTCGCTGGGTTTTTTGGCGTTCGCCACTCTTTGGTTGCTCTGTCTGTCCGAAGGAACGTCAAAATCGCCCACAAAGCAAATCCCCAGTGAATTCCCGTTGGAAATCCGTTTACCGCGCGCCACATGCCACCCCACCGAATCCCAGCGGCAGTAATTATGATATTTCCCGTCGTAAGTAATCACACAGTGGTAGGAAGGGTCCAGCACATAGGTACCACGATCGTTCGAACGTTCTTTTTTTTCGATTTCCACGATCTCCTGGAAAGATAATTTCGCGCTGGTCTTGCTGTGGTGGATCACAATATATTTTGGATTTGCCCGGCGCAATCCGTGTCCGGGTGTATTGGGGTACAATCCGCCGTCATAACTGATTTTTATCTTTGCAAATCTGACCAGAGAATTTCCGGGAGTACCGGACGCTTGCTGCGCTTCCAATTCCAGTCGCTGCGCTTTTAACTGATCCTTTTTTTCCGTCACAAAAGTCATCAACTGATGAATGGGTTCGCTGCCGCCGGAAATGAGAAGGCCTGACAAAATCATATCCCAGAGCGGAGGTGTTCCCGCACTTACAATTCCCAGATTTGTAAAAACACCCAGTTTACCGCTATAACAAATCCCGACGCCAGCCGCAATCCCCAGCGTTTGCATAATCAATCTTTTCCTGAGCCTGCGCTCTTCTTCCGAAATCCCCGAGACAGGTAGTCCCAGTAACCGTTGCAGGCTACCTGGCCTGCCCACCGATAATCCCAAAAAACTTAAAATCTTATCCAGGAATTCCAGAAACCGTTCGACGATCAGCGAAGCTGCAAGAAATTTTCCCAGCACGCCTAAATACGTTTCAAACACGGTCATTATTTTTTTCCGTTCTCTGAAATCTAAAAGCGTAATTATTTATCACACGCGTAAGCCTTAGTGTAAGATTCGATCCACGTGGTTTACTGCGCTTATAAATCGATATACCGAACCAGATCATCGCGATTTTTTAAATGCACCAGCCAACCACGCAACGCCATTTCTTCAATCAAGCTTTTCATAGCCGCTAAGGGCAGATGGTGCCGGTAGCAAAAATGCCACACATCCGTTGGGCCCTGGGCCACTTCCAGCAGAAAAGCCTCATCTGGAGGAATTGGTTCGTTATTTTCCACTTTCTGAACAATTTCTTCCAGGGCTTCTCTGCCCTTTGGTTTGATATGCCGCTCCACAAACCAGAAGTTTGGCTGCTCTACCAATTCACAAATGGGGAATTGCGGACGCCGGCCGATAAATTCGCTTAATAAATCGGTACTCACCAGATAAAGATTCTCTTCATCTCCCCACAAATCCTCCCAGACGGGAGGGTCATTTGTTTTCAGCCATTCGAAAAAGGCAATTTCAAAGGCCGGCAATCGCATTAGCGTGAAACCGTGGAAGTATTCGATTACATGCTGTACTTCGTCGGCCCGCAGGGTTTGCAGTTCATCCTCGGTAAAGGTAAGGTGATCCGCGCTCTCCAATTGTTTGGCTTTACGCGCTAAAAATTTAGCGATGTTCATTCAGGCTCACCGCCCCTCATTTTATCTTACTTTCCACTTTATTGAGTACGTTCTGAAGTTTGTTAAAGGCCTGCTGCTCCAGAGTGGCGCAAACCGCCTTCATCTCGCGGACGAAATCCTGGTCCTCAATATCTTTGAGATTAATCAGGACGTTATACACGCCCCCTTTGACACCGGCATAGGCCATTTGTGCCCCTACACCCACATCGGTAATTGAATTAGGGTTGCCGTAGTCCACCACCGTTTCCGCCACATTCAGTGCGTCCAGACTCAACCTGGCGGTATTCAGGGGTACCTGCACTGCCTGTTTTAAACCGTCCTGTTCGGCCTGTTTCTTTATTTTACGTTCTTCCTCGGTTTTGGCCGGTAAACGACGCGCGTCCATATAAGCGTTAAAAGCGTCCGTATCGGCATCCACAGCGCGTACCAGTTCAAATTTAATTTCCTGCGCCTTTTCCGCCGCGCTGTTCAGAATATCATCCACCTGTTCACTGCCCCTTTCATTTGCCGTCAGATTAGACACCATCGAGGCCAATGCGGCACCCAGACTACCGGCCAGCGCGGCAATAGACCCGCCGCCCGGTGCTGGAGACTCTCTGGAAACTTCATCTACAAAATCGGCCACCTTCATCTGAACCAGCGGGTTCTTAGTCAGATCCGGCAATCCCAGCACGCGTTCTTCGATTTTAAAATCACTCACGTCGCGCAGACCAAGCGACTGAACGGCGGTTTCCAGAATATCTTTAATCGGAATCCCGGCGGAACGGTTTTGCTGCTTTAGGTAAAAGTGACCGGTTTCCAGCAACGCCGGATAAGGCACCAGACCGACGATTTCGCTTCCGGTCACCACCAATCCCCGTTCCGCCGCCAAGCGGCGCGTTTCTTCCAGCACATGATGCATGGAAGTTACTTTATAATTGGTCAGATTGATGGAAATTTGCGCGCGATCGTATTCCGGCACCAACCAGCCAATAGCTTTGCAAAATTTAAACTTACCCGGTTTTTTAACCGACTTGCCTTCCGGATGGGCCGGATCAATATTATTTATCCGCAGAAGCTCGCCCAGATCGTATCCATGCTCTTTCTGGCAGTGGTCAATGGTTTCCTGCATGGTCGAACCGATAAAATCACAGCTTCCGCACGGGTAATGTCCCTGTTTATATTTTAATATCTGAGCACCCTTAAAATAAAAGGGATGGGTATTCCCCTTACGCGCCGAACGTCCTTTTTCCCTGAGCTCAAAAGCAATATCCGTAGCGTATTTGGCTTCCCGGGTATTTAGACTGATATTGTATGCGATTAAAAATTCGCGTACGCCTATGACCGTCGCGCCGGCCTTGGCGTTAAATTCCGCAGGACCAAAATCCGGTTTCCATTTGGGGTCTTTCAACTTTTCCGGCAGGGCTTCGTATTCTCCCTTACGGATTACTGCCAGATTACGACGTTCCGGCACCTGGGCCGATTTTTCATAGAGATAAACCGGTATCTTGAGTTCTTCACCCACCCGGCGTGCTACCTCTTTAGAAAGCTCCACACACTGGGCTTCATTGATGCCGCTGATCGGCACAAACGGACATACGTCCGTGGCGCCCATCCGGGGATGAGAACCATGATGTTTGGACATATCGATTAATTCGGCCGCTTTTTTAATGGCCCTAAACGCTGCTTCCTTTACACCTTCCGGTGGACCAACAAAAGTGACCACCGTGCGATTCATTTCCGCGCCCGGATCCACGTCCAGTAATTTTACGCCTTCCACAGATTCAATTTGATCGGTAATCTGCTTGATCACCGACATATCACGACCTTCAGAAAAATTCGGTACACATTCCACCAGTTTTGCCATTTATACAAACCTCAGCCCCCACAAGACAGGCAGAAATCCACTAAACCATCAGCAACATGAAAAAAAAAAAAATAAACACACCAATATCCTAACCCATCACACTCTCA
>CAZJNP010000234.1:0-5032 GCA_964547355.1 uncultured Calditrichaceae bacterium | reverse complement strand
GGTTAATAAATATTTAAAAATAAATTATCAGAAGGAACTCTTTCATGAATAGCGATGAATGGTTTGAGTATTATAATCATGATAATCATTTACTTTTAAAGGCAATTAAGCAAATCAACTCTGGAATAATTGAGATTGAAATTCACGAAAAAAGACCTGTGAATTTATTTTCATCAGTTCCTGTTAATTTGCCTGAAAATAATAATAGGTTAACTAAATATGCCTGGGATGAATATTATAATCCGGCGTACTTATCTGTTATCGAATTTGTGCGCAAAATTCGGTTCGGGAGATTGAGAATCAAAATTGAAAATTTTAAGATTGTAGAATTAAGTCCAACTTATAAAATGAGGTTGCAAAGGAAACATGCAAAAAATAATTAATAATTATCGCTCCTATTTGGAAAATGAAAAAGGTTTTACGCCAGAAACCGTTTACAAATATCTTGCAAATCTACGCATATTATTTAACACAATGCGCATATATGATGTTGCTCAATTAAAAGATACAGTAATCAATCAACGTTTACTGGATGACTTTTGGAACCGAATCCAAGTTGGGAAAACATTATCCGATTCAACCAGGGCAAATTATTTATCTGCTTTAAAGTCATTTTTAAAGTATTGCTACACTGTAAATATCCTTGATGAAGATATATCTACTAAAATAATCATGCCTAAACCAAGAATGGTATATCTTGAGGGATTGACCCATGATGAACAAAAAAGATTACGCCAATACATTGCTGAAAATTTAAAGACAGAAAAAGACTTACGGGATGCGGCATTAATCATGTTCCTCTGGGGAACGGCAGCTCGTATCAGTGAGGCTCTTAGTTTAACATGCCATCCCGATAGTTACATCTATTATCATTCAGAGAAAGTCATTTCTGGTGACTTCTTTGTCGAAGATGGAAAAGTATATGTTCACATCAAAGGGAAAGGTAAACGTGACCGTAAGATAATTGTCTCTGATGATGTGTTGGCTTATCTCAATCTTTATTTACATGAGCGGAAAATAAAAAATGAAATCCTCTTCCAAAACTTCCGCAATCATCACAATAACAAAATGCGCTTGACAAGAATTGGTGCGGGACATGCGATAGCAAGAATATTTGATTTATGTGAGATTAAAAGAGAAAAAGGACTTTTAACACATACATTGCGGCATACGGCAATTAATAACTGGATAGAAAAGGGTATATCAGACCAGCAGATAATTACAATGACAGGTCACTCTTCTCCAACCGGATTGAATATTTATCATGTCAGAGATAAAAAGTTGACTGATATTTTTGGGGAAAAGGCAAAGTCGACAGGTAAATTAAATGAGCCATATTTAAAGAAAATGGAGGAGCTAATTAAGATGCGGCACTCAACAAAGACAAGCCGTATTTAATTGTTTCTTATAGTTTTGGATTTTAGCAAAATAAGGTATGTAAAACTAATCAATCTAAGAAACCACGAATAAACCTATCTTTCAATCCCGTCTCAATTATTCAGATATACACTTAACACGGACCTAAAAATAAGTTCCGACAATCTACAAAAACGGAACTAAACAACAAGAATCAACAAATTTAACAACTAAATACTGCAATAAAACCTATTTTAATACACACACATAACAAAATAACGGAATAATAAAATAAGGTATCCGCATGAGACTTTGAATTCATGATTCAAATAGGTGCGTTAAATTCTGCAAAGTTTAGGGGATGTAGTTTAGTAGCAATGCAGCGGACGCGCGGCGTTCACATATTTCGCTTGACTTTTGCTCAACTTCATTTTATTATTTAGTGTCTTAAAAAATAACATCAACCATAAAGCGGAGATGTATCTCGATTTAACTTGGGATGCGCCTCCGCTTTTTTTTTGAGGTTAATTATGGGCAAGAAAAAGAAAAAATATACAATGACGCCTGCAGCTCTTGAAGCAAGGCGCCAAAATGCTCAAAAAAGCACTGGGCCCAAAACGCCGGAAGGAAAAGCGGTCGCCTCTATGAATAGCATTATACACGGTCAGTATGTTACGAATTTTTGGAATATTCCAGCATCAAAAGCCGGACAGTTGAAAGTATGCGATGTTTGCGGTGATGAACAAAAAGCGGTCTGCGCGGAATTTGGTAAATGTTTATTAGCGGATGAACTGGCCTTGGCGTATGTAAAAACACATAAAACCGGCGATACTTCCCACATCGAAAAATTTAATATCCAACAGCTTTCCGTAATGGATTTTATTTTTACTCAAAAATTACGTTACGCTCAGATGCATATTGGCGAGGTCGAAGAATACAAAGATGACCTTGGTAATAAGCGCACCAGAGAAATAATTGACACCCAGTATTTGTACATGCTGATGAATATGATGAAAAATCTAAATAAATCCATGACGGATATGCAGTTAACACGTCAGACGCAGGAAAATATTGATGTTGCCTGGGCAGAATTGGTTAAATCTGAGATTGATCCAAAGAAGGCTGCAGAAACAAAGCAGAAAATTATTAACGAAATGGCCAAATGGCGTGAAGCTCAAGGTAGGGCTGAAGAATTAGAGCAAATGGATGATGCCATCCGTGAATTTAGAAATCAAAAAGAACGGTCGGAAGATGAGCAAGGCGATTTTAACCTGGGCAATATTGGCAGTAGTCCTTTCGGTAATGGCAAGCAATAAAATTCAAATTCAGAACGTAGCTGAGCAGGTTATCAAGCATTATAAAGACGACCCATTTGAACGGGTGCGCGTCCTTTATGGGATGGAATTGCGTGCGTTTCAGTGGGAATGGTGGTTCTTGATGGACCAGTATCCCGACGTGCTGGCAAACGCCTGTATGCGTGTCGGGAAAACGGTAGTGATTCAGCTAAAGAATCTTGATGAAAAACTACAAACGCCTTATGAAGAAGAAATGATTTTTGCGCCCAAACATGACCAGGCTGTCAAAACTTTTAAAACACAATATGATATCATTGATAAAATGCCGGTGGTTAATGCGTATGTACGGCGCAATTCTGCAGGCAAAAAGATGTTTGGAACCGGCTTTGTAGAGTTCTACAACAATTCGACTGCGAAAACTTTTGGCGTTAACTCTAACTTTGAGGGTGAAAACGCAACAATACAGCATGTGGACGAGCTGGACGATGTTCCGGCCGATACGCTCAAACGTGTTAAGGGGCGCGCAACCGGCAAAAACCGCAACGGTATGCCAACCAGGCACCGGTTTTCCGGAGTAATCTGGGGAAAGTTGAATATCTGGAAATATGAGGAGGAATTCAGGAATAATTTACCTGGCGCTTATTTTGTGCTGCCCAAGGTTAATGTTTATCAGGGATTGGCTGCAGGTTGGCTGGAAAAAAAGGATGTTATGGACCAACGGCGGGAGATGACTGATGAGGAGTGGCTTCGTACACAGGTGTTGGAATATGTGGAAAGCCGGAATTTTATCTGGTCCTCAAAACTGCGTTTGTCTCAATTAATTGGATTGAAATGGAATATTATGCCTGTTGTGCCGGTGCCCGGGCAAATCTATAAACGCGATAGCAGGGAAAGAATATCTTTTGGTTTGGATATGGGCGCCCAGGGATCGGGAGATGACGCTTCAGATTATGTTTTGGAAATTACGGCCTCGGTTGGTCCGTATCGCAGGTGGATGTTTGGTAAACGGTGGCCCGGTATCACAGATCCCGAAATTATTATTCATGATGTGGCGGAATTGTGGAAATATTTCCGGCCGGACGGCGGTTACGGCGATTCGTTGGATGCAAATCTTATAGCGCAAATTAATGACCGCCTCTATGAATTGGGACTTGTACGAACCAATTGGAGAAAACTTGGCGCTAATGAATTAGAAGCCTGGCATAAGTGGGCTAAAAAGGGATTATTAACGCCTCTGGTAAACGGCGGCAGGACAAAACACCATTTTTACAATTCACTAAAAAAGGCCATCGATAACTGTTCGCAAATCGCAAAATTGGAAATCCCATCCGGACGGGTGTTTATTTTCCCCCAGATAGACCGCTATAAAGCAAAAGAATTGGAGCACTGGAAAGAGTTGCAGGTGCTTATCCGTGAAATCGAAAACCTGCAAGCGGAGCGGACCAGCGGCGGCTATCTTAAAATCTCCCGGATACAGAAACGCATTGATGATCCTGAGTTAAAAATAAACGAATCTTCAAGGCTTGGCGATGACGGTCCAGACGCGCTGGCAATGAGTAATTATTTTCTGGACTATCTTGATAGAGTCAATATGTATCATGGCGCATATGACGCCGGATATATTCCAGGAATTTAGAAGGAAAAGCAATGATCGATTTCAGTAAAAACTTTGATGATATTAAGAAGGGCTATCAATGGAAGTCACAAGTTGACCAGGCCTGCAAGAAGAATATGGACGCTTATACAGCGTCTGTGGCCAACGAAACCTATCTGCCGCAATATTCGAGCAGGGAACCGGACGACGCCTACAAAGACCGTCTGAAACGCGCGGAAAACGCTTATATGAATTTCCCGGAGAAGATTATATCAATCTACCAAAACAGCATTTACAGGAGCGGGGAACCAAACCGGGAAAGCGAAAATGACGAGTTTAAACGATTCATCAATGACGTGGACGGCGCCGGCACGCATATTAGCGATTTTGTAAAAAACCAGGTGTTTGTTATAAATGAGATCCATGGCGGTTCCTTTATCGTTGTGGATAAACCGCGCAAGCCGGATACGGATACGCTGACACAATATCAGCGGGATAAACTGAAATTTTATCCCTATTGCTATATGTACACATGGCCCGACCTGGTTAATTTCGGTATCGATCGGTATCGGCGCTTTGATTGGGTATTATTCTCCGAAACGGTTAACAATGAAACGCGCTACCGATATTTCGACAAAACCTCCTGTGCTTTCTTAAACCGTTAGGGAAAAGTAACTGACAGCGCCGAACATAAACTTTTCCTTGTTCCTGTTGTTTCCTCTTCTTCCCTCCCCCCCCCTTCCCCCCTCTTTTTCCCTCCAAAGAGCCCCATCGATGATATGGGAAG
>CAZJNP010000233.1:0-5045 GCA_964547355.1 uncultured Calditrichaceae bacterium | reverse complement strand
ACTTAATAGGAGGGCAAAAGTTATGCGAAAAATAGACCAAAACTGAACTGTTAAAGACCCGGTTTTTACTAAATAACCAGGCCTTTAGATATTTTACATACCCAGATTTTTTCTTACCATCTCAATCAGTAAATCTGGATCAACGGGTTTTTCAATAAATTCATCGACCGGCAAAAAGTCTTCATCCTTAGCTTTGTCGAATTCAAAGCCCGTTTCCTGACCTACAGCGGTTAGCATGATAATCGGGATGTCGGCGATATCCGAATCATTTCGGATTTGGTAGGCAATGTGGAAACCTTCGTCCTGAGTGCCCATCATCACGTCAAGAACAATCAAATCCGGTTTTTGATTGCGAATAATATCAAGACCTTTTTTTCCGTCCTGTGCATCCAGAACCTCATAACCCGCATGTTCCAGGGAAATACGCATGGCTTCAACTAAATCAATATCGTCATCGATGATTAATATCTTGGCCTGAGCCATATTTTTTTACCTCCTCTATGATAGCATCCACAATAATCGGAATATTGCGTTTTACTTCTGTCGAGATGTCTGTGTTAAACTCAATAGTTTTCGGTTGAATGCCGAAAATGGTGCAGGGAGTCGCACCGCCCATCTTTTTTGCCATCTGATAGGTTTCCGCAAAACTAAATCCATGCAAAGAAATCCCTTGTGAGATTTTCTTTAGATTTTTTTCGGAAACGTATAATTTCAGGAACGTTCCGGGTTCCTGGCCTATTTCCGCGCAGTCAATAATAATCACAGGCTCGGGCGCTAAGAGATGTTCCAAAAGCAGAAAAGCATCGGAACCTGCAGTCACAAAATCCACCGGAAAATCAAATTTTACTGTTCTGAGTTTCTCCAGCACATGCAAGCCCACGCAGTCATCGCCGCGTAGGGCGTTGCCAAGGCCGATAATCTTTACCATACGCCACCTATTCTATAAATTGTACATCAAGCATGTGGACAGAACAGGAAATGCAGGGATCATAAGCACGAACTAACATCTCGAGCTTTTTAGTAATAGCCTCTTTGCTTTCGGAAAGCACTTCCGGTACCAGTTTTTTCATATCGTCGTCGATATTTGCCAGATTCTGTCCGGTGGGAATGATACAATTTGCTTTTTCGATCATTCCTTTACGATTATATGTATAATCGTGGAAAAGGATCCCTCTTGGAACTTCGGTGGCGCCAATTCCGCGACCATAGCGGGTGATTTCCTGATTGGGTTTTTCCGGCTGGATTCCCTTTTCAAGAGTTTCATCAATTAAATCAATGGTATCGACAATGCAATGCACCACTTCGACCATTTGCGCCAGGGTAATGTGGTATGGGTTGTGACTGGGCGCTTTAAGGCCAAGTTTTTCTGCTGCTTTTTTCGCTTCTGGCCTAAGTAATTGGTAGCTGTTGTTAAACCTGGCCAGAGCGCCTACCATGTATGAACTGCGATTAAAACGGGTATGCTTGCTGGTGGAATGCGGAACAATAAATTCATTGGTTACTTTCAGATAATCTTCTACAGGGATTTTCCCCACATCGGAAGAAAAAATGGTGCCGTCGTATAACCCGTATTCTTCATCGCTGTACAAACTAATGTATTCTGTTTCGCGCTCAAAAGCAGGAATCTCACTTTTTACGCTATCGAGTACGTCCAGGGCAAAATGAGCGTCCGGTAAACCCTGAGACACCAATTTTTCTCGTAATTGAGCCAGTTGTTCCTCGGTTGGCAGCTGAGTAAATCCACCAGGTACGCAGGTAATGGGATGCACCGCCCGGCCGCTGATAATATCGCCGATATCGTTGGCCAGTCGTTTTAACCGCAATGCCGCTAAGACCACTTCTTTATGGGTTTCAATGAGAGGGAAAACGGAGCCGACGTTTAAAAAATCCGGTGCCGCTAAAAACAGCGCATGTAGCACATTGCTCTGGAAAGTGGCTCCATGGACAAGGATTTTCCTTAACCGGATCGTCTGCTCGGAAACTTCTATGCCCAGCGCTGCCTCCGTGGCTTTAAGGGAAGTCATTTGGTGACCCAGCGAACAAATACCGCAAATTCTTGAGGTAATGATCGCCGCTTCCATAAAATTACGGCCTTTCATCATGGCTTCAAAGAAACGCGGCGGTTCCACAATATCCAGTTCTGCTTTACGCAATTGACCGTTTTTTACATCAACAACAATATTTCCGTGGCCTTCGACCCGTGTGACATGGTGTACGTTTATATTTAAATCGCGACTCATTCTCGCCCCCAGTTAATTTTTTTTTTAATCTCATTGGTGTTGAATAGGGCCATCCGTTTCATGGCTTCTTCCGTAGAAAAACCGTGCATCTTTAACATTTCCAATGCGCCGTTTTTATTAACATTGGAAACCATACCGCGGCAACCGGTGCAATATTGACCAAAACTCGGGCAAATGGCGTCGCAGCCACCGCGCGTGATCGGACCCAGGCAAAACATCCCCTTATCCAGGACGCATTCGTTTTCCTTAAGTTTGCATTCCACGCATACCGCCTGATCGATGATTTCCGGTTTCCGTCCGAGTACAAGCGATTTGAACACATGCAAATACTCTTTGGCGCTCATCGGGCAGCCGCGAACTTCATAGTCTACTTTCACGATCGCGCTAATCGGTAAAGCGGGAATAGAAGGGAAGAGATACTTGTCCTTTCCGTAAACGGTTTCACGAACATCGTCCGAAGGTTGGTTGTTCTTCATGGCGTTAATGCCGCCGGAAACGGCGCATTGGCCAAGAGCGACCAAAATCTTGGTCCTGCGTCGAATATCGTGGATGCGTTCGATGCAGGACGGGGTGCTGATGCTGCCTTCAATAAATGCGATATCGTATTCTTCCGCTTTATCATCCATTGCTTCGCGGAATTCAACAATATCCACCAATTCCAGTATGTCTAACAGATCGTTTTCAAAATTCAATTTATTTAATTGACATCCTTCGCAACTGGTGAAATCAAAAAACGCTACACGCGGTTTTTGTACAGCTTTGGCGGCACTCATATGGCTTCCTCCAACTCTTTAATTCTGGGATAAAAATATACAGGTCCTTCCTGGCAAACATAGGAATCGTTAATCTGACAATGCCCGCATTTTCCTACACCGCACTTCATGCGCCGCTCAAGAGACATGCAGATATTTTCATCCGGAATGCGTTTGCTCTTTAAAGCCATAATGACAAATTTATACATTACCGGTGGCCCCACGATCGCTACCATGGTATTTTTTACATCGATTTCAAGTGGCGGGATGAGCGTGGTAATCACGCCTACATTACCCTGCCAATTCTCATCCGGGCGGTCCACTGTTATGTGAAACTCCACATCCTCCCTCTGTTCCCATTCCTGAATTTCTTTGCGGAAAAGGATGTCTTTAGGCTGTTTCGTTCCGTACAAAATTATGATGCGCCCGAATTGATCCCTACGATCTAAGGCGTAATCAATAAACGATTTAAGAGGCGCTAATCCAATACCGCCCGCAATAAACAGAATATCTTTATCCTGAAACTTTTGCACGTCAAAACCGTTGCCAAATGGACCGCGAATTCCGATTTTACACCCGTCAGTCATACGATGCATTTCTTCGGTTAATTTTCCAACTTTCCTTACGGTCAGCTCGAAATATTTATCGCGGGTTGGAGAAGAACAAATCGAAATGGGTGCTTCGCCAAATCCGAATATGGAAACTTCCACAAACTGGCCGGGTTTATGCCCTAAAGTTTGATCTTCCGGGAGCCGTATGACAAATCGTTTTTCGAGTTCGGTTAAGGTTTCAACATGCACGATATCCGAGATCATAGGGTAGTAGAGTTTTTTCCCTTCGACGATTACTGTGTTCATAATCCTTCCTTTTCTCAGGACTAAAACGTTTGTTTGACTTGTTTTTTATTATAATCATCCACCAAAGCATTGATAATTTCAACCAGGCTAATATCCGCTGGGCAATATTTGGTGCACCTGCCGCATCCAATGCAAAAAATCGTACCCGATTTTTCTGTGATATATTTAAACTTACGATACAATCGATGCCGGGTACGCAATTGCAGCTTATCACGGAAATCTTCGCCTCCGGCGACTTCTGCAAAGCGGTTTAACATACAACCGTCCCAGAACCGCTCGCGTCTGCCGGTATCGATATCCAATTCAACTTCGTCTCGCACGTCAAAACAATAGCAGGTGGGGCAAAGCAGATTGCAGGTACCACATCCTACGCAACGCTGAGCCACTTCGTCCCAAACATCGGAATGATACACATGCTGGAATATCTGCGGCAGACGATTGTAATGTACCTTAATCCGATTGAAAAATTTGGCATTCCCATTGGTTTCTGGTGTAATTTGATTCAATGTATGGGGAAAGTCTTTAAGCAATGATTCTCCAATGGCATCTAATACCCATAACTGGTACCCTTGTTGCGTCTTTTTCAAATACAGGCTGAAGCCTTCCGTATCGTCAATGTACACTCCCACATAATTACTAAAATGATATGCGTCCGGTGTGTAAGAAATACCAATGAAAGTGCTTTTCGCCCGTCTTTTTAAGTAGTTGGATTCGGGGTTTCCAGTAGTAAAACTATAATCCAGGCGCAGCAGACCTTGCATTTCGTATGAATGGATACCGAAAAATATTTTCGGTTTTATTTCTTCATCCACTTCCTGGTAAGAATTGGTTGATCGCTGATATTTCAAAAGAACTTCTTTGGGGGGCAGGAAAAACTTCTTCAACGGCTGAATGGTTCTTGGATATTCAAGGACAACATCTTCAGGATTTTTAACTAACTGGTAAGAAAAAGAATGATCGCCTTTCTTGTGAGGAGCATAAACCTCTTCTTTGTTCATGAGGTGACGGATGAGCTGAAAAATTAATTTTTCGTCGAATGAATAGGCTGCAATGATATTTTTTTCCATTGAATCGATCCTTAAAGGTTACACCATAGTTTGTAAAATAATTCACAAAATCTATGCCAAAATAAATAGATCGCGCCATTTCTTATATCGCATTTAATATTAAAGAGTTAGTGAAGGTGGTAAAAAAAC
>CAZJNP010000232.1:0-5050 GCA_964547355.1 uncultured Calditrichaceae bacterium | reverse complement strand
GCTTTTGTTGTTTTCCGTTTAAGCGGTTTTAGCCGGAATTTGCGAAAAGAAGTAACCAAAATGGATAAAATCTTTTTTTGGGATGTTGGTATTCGTAATGCCATCATTGATAATTTTAAATTACCGGATAATCGGGATGATGTGGGGAAGCTTTGGGAAAATTTCATTATCAGCGAACGGTTGAAATTTCTATCCAATCATCGCCAGAATGTTCACTCATACTTCTGGCGCACCTATACCGGCGCAGAATTGGACTATGTGGAAGAAAAACAAGACCAACTATCCGGTTTTGAAATAAAATGGAAAAAAGTGAAGAATAAAATCCCGCCTTCTTGGAAAAGCGCTTATCCGAACGCTTCCTTTGCTTATATCAACAAAGACAATTTCTTCGATTTTATCTCCCATCCTCGCTAAAAGACTTCAGTTGAAACCGATCAAAAGTTTTTGTAATGTGACCCAAAAAAAGTAAAACGATTTTAAAGATACGACCCATTGGAACTTTTCTCTCAATACGGCTACATCGGACTTTTTCTGGCCGCCTTTTTGGCGGCTACCATTCTGCCCTTTAGCTCGGAAGCACTGCTACTGTTGCTCATCCACCAAACCGGCGAGTGGATGGTTCCAGTTTTAGCGGCTTCGGCCGGAAATATTTTAGGCTCGGTCGTCAATTACTGGCTGGGCTACAGGGGCAGCCGCCTCCTGCTGCACAAATGGCTGCGTTTAGACGACAAAACAATCGACAAAGCCGAACGAAATTTTAACCGCTACGGGGTGTACAGCCTGCTGCTGGCCTGGCTGCCGGTGGTGGGCGACCCGCTGACCGTAGCCGCCGGTTTGTTTAAAACGCGCTTCTCTCTCTTCCTGCTACTCGTTTCCATTGGTAAAACCGGGCGCTACATCGCCCTGGCGATGGGTCTTCGCTTTTTTTCCGGATGACGTTCAATCCCCTTTTAAGGCAATTAAAAACCCGTCCCAAATTCCCAATATTAATAAGCACAACTGTTAAATTTTCATAAATAAGAATTATCCCGCCAAATTCAATTCTGTTCAAATAAATAAAAACAACAAGTTAAAATTATTAAAAAAATGGCATCATTGTTGTATTACTACATTTTAAAATGTAGGTTTACTATATTATCAAATATAGGTTGGGTATTAAAACATGAATAATGTGGACAAATACGAACCAGTTTTATCCATCGGCATTGTGGCAAAAAAATTAGGCGTGGCCGTGCAAACGGTGCGGCTGTATGAACAGGAAGGTCTGGTGCTGCCATACAAGGCGGAAAACGGACGCCGTCTTTTTTCCACGCACGACCTGGAACGACTGCAATGCGTGCGCAAAATGATCACAGAAAACGGCATAAACTTACAGGGCATCAAGCGCATTATGTCATTTATTCCCTGCTGGGAATTCAAGGGCGGGTTGGATGATGAGTGCCGCAACTGCCCGGCATATTACGATGCGGTTGGTCCCTGCTGGGCCGCTTCCAACAAAGGCTTAAAATGTCGCATGGAAGACTGCCGTTCCTGTCCGGTCTATAAAATCGAATTTAATTGTACAAAGCTAAAAGAAGTCATTTTTGGTCATAAAAGAGAAGACTGATATAATTTACGAAAGGATTCTGTATGAAGCGTCTATTAGTTCTTGGCGGTGGTACCGCCGGCACGATGATGGTAAACAAATTAGCTCCTGTTCTGGACAAGAACGAATGGAGCATTACGTTAGTAGATGAGCACGAAACCCATTACTACCAGCCCGGTTTTCTGTTTATCCCGTTCGGCATTTACACTCCGGAAGAAGTTAAGAAGCCCAAACGCGACTTTTTTCCCTCCGGTGTGGAAGTGATTATTTCTAAAATCGAGTTGATTGAACCAGACAAAAATCGGGTAAAACTGCAAAACGGTCGGGTTCTGCAATACGACTTAATGATTATCGCAACCGGTACGCAAATTCATCCCGAGGAAACCGAGGGGATGAAGGAAGAGGCTTGGCACAAAAATATTTTTGATTTTTACACCATAGAAGGCGCGACCGCTTTAAGAAACTTCCTGAAATACTGGGACGGCGGGAAAATGGTGCTGAATATCGTGGAGATGCCGATTAAATGCCCGGTCGCTCCCCTTGAATTTGTCTTTTTAGCCGACTGGTTTTTTACCGAGCAGGGCATCCGGGATAAGGTCGAAATCGAGTTTGTCACTCCTCTGCCGGGCGCCTTTACCAAACCCATCGCCGCAAAATTTTTAGGCCAGTTCCTGGAAAAAAAGAATATCAAACTGCGTCCCGATTTTTCCATTGCCCGCGTTGATTATAAGAACAATAAGATTTTGGACTGGGAAAACCATGAAGTCGACTACGATCTTCTGGTTACCATCCCCACCAATATGGGCGCGCAGGTGATTGCCGATTCCGGCATGGGAGACGATCTGAATTTTATTCCGACAGATAAGCACACCCTGCAATCGAAAAACTATGAAAATATTTTTATTATCGGCGACGCCACTGACCTGCCCAGTTCAAAAGCCGGATCGGTTGCCCATTTTGAGGCGGAAGTGCTGTTTGAAAACATCTTACGTTACATTGACAAACGACCGCTTAAAGCGGCCTTTGATGGGCACGCCAACTGCTACATCGAATCCGGTTTCGGAAAAGGAATTCTCATCGACTTCAACTATGACGTGGAGCCTCTCCCCGGGAAATATCCGCTGCCCGGGATCGGTCCCTTTTCTCTACTCGAAGAAACAAGAATGAACCACTGGGGCAAAATGACCTTTCGTTGGGTGTACTGGAACCTGCTGTTAAAAGGCGCCGAACTGCCCATCGAAGCACAAATGAACATGGCTGGTAAAAAGAGGCAATAATTATGGAAAATAAAAGCTTAGAATTAGAAATCCGTGAGATTAATCAGAAGCTGGATTTTATTTCCAGTCAAATGCGGGAATACCAGGCGCATCAAAAGGAAATCAAAGAACTGAAAAGCGACCTCTCGCTAATCGCCAAAGACATGTTTGACGCCGCAGTCGAAGAGTTGGAAGAGGTGTCGCCCTATTTTGATTCATCCGATCTGGTGCATCTTGGTAAAAAATTATTACGCAATACCCGAAATCTTAACAAAATGTTGACCCAGGTGGAAGGTGCTGCAGATCTGTTCCACGATCTGCAACCTATCGGAAAAGAAATCTTTGACGAACTGCTTGACACATTAAACGAACTGGATCGAAAAGGATATTTTGAATTTTTCGCGGAGGCGTTAAAAATCATCGATACCATCGTCACTACTTTCAGTGTTGAAGACTTGCGCCTGCTACGCGAAAATATCGCTTCGATTATGTTTATCATTAAAAATATGACACAACCCGAAATGCTGGGCTCCATAAATAACGCCATCGACCTTTTCAAAAAGAGGGACGTGGTTATAAAAGACGATGTCTCGATTTTGTCTTTGATCAAACAACTCAGAGATCCTGACGTCAAAAAAGGAATCGCCTTTTCTCTGGAGTTTATAAAGAATATGGCCCAGACAGGGGAAAAATAAATTTAACCACAATCATTTTAACGTTTTGGAGGTTTATCATGCCAGAAAAAACCATTTCCGGTAAGACAATTCTATTTGACGAAGATTATTTTTTACAGAATCCTGATGACTGGTCGGAAGAACTGGCCGTAGAACTGGCAAAAGAGGAAGGGATTGATCATTTAACGGAAGCGCACTGGAAGGTCATAAACTTTATGCGCCAGGATTACAAAGAAAAAGGCCAGGTACCGTCTATCCGGCGCATTAAAAATGTCGGCGGCATTCCCACCAAGGAATTGTACGAACTCTTCCCCGGCGGCCCCGCCAAAAAAGCGGCAAAAATTGCCGGACTAAGCAAACCTCACGGTTGCGTCTGATTAATAAAATTCAAAGGGAGAATTAGTATGGCTGAAGACAAAATCAAGAAGGTGTCCATTATTATTTCCAAAGGTTCTTTGGAAGGCGCATATCCGGGGCTGATTATGGCAAACGGTGCCAGAATGGAAGGAATTGATGTAAATCTTTTCTTCACTTTTTTTGGTCTTGATGTGATCACAAAAAAGCGAATGAATAAGCTGAAAGTAGCAACTGTCGGCAACCCCGCAATGCACATTCCTACTCTCATCGGCGCATTACCCGGTATGTCCGCTTTTGCCACAAGAATGATGAAAAAAGAAATGGAAAAACTGGATATTCCTCCGGTTGATGAATTTATTGAAATGATTCATGATGCCGGGGCCAATATTTATGCCTGTCTGGCTACCGTTGAAATGTTTCATCTCAAAAAAGAAGATTTTTGTGATGAAGTGGACGCCATTCTAAATGTTGGTACCTTTTATGAATATGCAAGTGGCGGCCAGATACTTTTTACCTGATTTTCAGTTTACTCTGAGCAGTCCCGTTACATAACGGCGGGACTGCTTGTTTTTGTGTTTTACCACCTTATCATTTTAAATCGATTGTTATTATGAAAAACAAGTCGCTTCTATATCCAATCGGTGTGGTTGCCAAGATGTTTGACATCTCTGTGGCTACCTTACGCTTATATGAAGCAGAGGGACTGATTCTTCCACAAAAAAGCAAAGGGAATCACCGCTCTTACACCGAAAGCGATCTTTTGCGCATTGCCTGTATCCGGAAAATGATCAATGAAAAAGGGCTGAATCTGGCGGGCGTCCGGTTGGTCTTTTCTACCATTCCCTGCTGGGAAATCAAAAACTGTTCTCAGGAAGATCGCCAAAACTGCCCGGCGTATCAGGATGCCACCGACCCGTGCTGGATTGTTAAAAACAGCCTTTCGGTGTGCGGCCCCGAGGATTGCAGCCAATGCCCTGTCTATAGGGAATTTGCCGATTGCACAGACATCAAAACTATTTTAAGAAAATACTGGTCATCCGATATTAACGCATCCCAACAAGCCTCTTAAACTTTACTTTATCTTGCTTCACCCTACGCAAAACCAAAACTCAAAAAGTCTTTTTTACATTACCTTTATGGTAGCTTCCTCTTTTACTTTTTTTTAATAGGAATAAAGT
>CAZJNP010000231.1:0-5068 GCA_964547355.1 uncultured Calditrichaceae bacterium | reverse complement strand
GATACAAAGATGCCTCAGGATGGAGACATTTATGAGTTTTTAAATTTACTTTTAATCAACACAAAAACTTTAAGTGGTTTCATGAAACCTTCTATTTATTGCCATCATTTACCTGATTTAAAGGGTAACAATCCCAGAATAATTTCTTTTTTATTGATGGTTTTACTTCCTCCTGTACTTAATGCGCAAACAATTGTTGATCTCAATTCAGGATTAACCGGATACAGATATTCCGTAAACTGGTATTCAGAAACCAATTTACTGAACGACAATCTATCGGATGAATTATCTGCCAAACAAGAACGATGCTTAAAAGCGGGACGGTTGATTGGAGCGTTAACTGGAAGCGCAATAGGACTCTTACATACCTATTGGAGTATAAAGTATACTCCTGATCCCACAATTCCGTTATGGAAGCACCTCGTTGCCGGAATTCCTTCCACTATTATCAGTGCGTATGTAGGGGCGAAAGCTATGGACTGGGCCACCAGACAAATTATGAAGGGAAATCCTAAACCAGGGAAAGCCGCTTTAAAAGGGGCATTCTACGGCGCCCTTTCCGGAACAATGATTCTTGCATCAAGCTATATCCCTTTTTTTATTATCAGTTACTATATGGGCACCATCCATTTTAATAAGTTGGGAGAAGATTTTATAATTTTTAAACTAACGGGAATTTCTATTCTGGGCGGAATCGTTTATGGGGGAACCTTTGGGGCAATGGCAGGCGCTATCTATGGTCCGAGTATTTCTTGGTATATGGAATTTTGATTTCTTTCTCAAAGGTTTAAAAAAAGTATTGCGAATTAATCACGTACATTAATAAATTTTTTAATTACCTTTTTTACCTGAACCAGTGAACGTTATTTTAATAACAACGGATGATCGAAGTAAATTTGGTTCATATCAGGAGAAACTATCATGAAAAATATTTTATCGGTCATTTTGTTACTTATTTCAGGCGTTTCTTTTTTGTTTTCCGGAGACGTACGTCAGATTACAGTGGGCAGTCTTCAGAGCTGGTATATAGCCAATGGTGCAGAATTTGAGATCGGCCGCACACATCAGGTTTCCGATCAGCAGGACGGGTTGCGCTGGCCGGCGCTGCATAAATGGCAGGATACACAGGCAGCCAAGGGATTATGGATCGGAACCACCGATTACACCGACGCACCACAATACGGGGGAAAAACCTACCAGTACAAAGTCGTTCATGTGGGGCCGCGTGTGGATGGCAGCAATGAGTTTTTCCCGATTGAATTTAAAATGATCGGGAAATTTGCTGCGCCGGAGGTGTACGTGGAAGGTATCCAAGCGTCCGGATTGACATATACCGATCAGCTAGATGAAGTGGATCCCAATCTTTATTGTGACCGCAAGATCATTAACGTTGCAAACACTTCCATTGGGATCACGGTCAAACGCACTATTTCCGCCTGGACGCATCCGAATAATGATAATTATTTCATTTATGAATATACGTTTACCAATACCGGAAACGTGGATGAAGACGAGGAAATCGAACAAAACGTGACGTTAAAAGACGTTTGGTTTTTCTTCCAGTACCGCTATGCTCCCACCCGCGAGGCCTGCGCCTATGGATACAGCTGGCTGCCGCAGTCCGCCACCTGGGGCAAAGCCACCATGCTGGATGTGCGCGGGGAAGACCCCGCTTCCGCTGATCCCTTCCGGGCCATGTTCTCGTGGCTGGGCAAACATTCCCAATGGGGAGGGCCTGGAGATAATATCGGCGGTCCTAATTATATCGGGGACGGCAGACTGGGCGCGGCACAGTATGTGGGCGTGGTTACGCTGCATGCGGACCGCTCTCCGCAGGATCCGTCTGACGATCCTTACCAGCCGAAAACCACCCAGTACGTGGATTCGGACGCGCCGTATAATTCCGGTAACAGCCAATTTGACGGTGCAAAGATGGAGGATGAATATCAGCTTATGAGCGCCGGACATTCGGAGCGCATGGCCGACCTGGTGGGTGACGGCTATGCCGATCTGTTCGGTGGCACGCCGGGCGGTTACAGCCACGGGCAGGGTTTCGGGCCATACACCCTGGCTCCCGGCGATAGTATTCATATCGTCCTGGCCGAGGCGGTGTCGGGATTGAGCAGACAAAAGATTTACGAGATAGGCGCCAAATGGCTGAACGGTACAGCGCCGTTTGAAATGCCGGACGGTTCAACAACCGATGACAGGCATCAGTATAAAAACGCCTGGGTCTTCACCGGGCAGGATTCGCTTTTTAAGACGTTCCAACGAGCCTTTGATAATTATGAATCGGGATATGCCATACCTGCGCCGCCTCCGCCGCCGGAGGTTTTTGAAGTATTCGGCTCACGCGACCATATAAAGCTGTACTGGTCGGATAATGCCGAAAGTTCTCCGGGATTTGCCGGTTATGCCATTTACCGCGCCGTGGGAAAAAACGACACCATTTTCCAGCCCGTTTTTAGCTGCGGGTTAAACACCGACCATCCTCAGATCGTGAACAACTATGAAGATTACAATGTGCAGCCGGAAAAATCATATTTTTATTACATCGTTTCTTTTGACGATGGCAGCAATAATAACGGCGTGCCCCTGAAAAGCAGCCTGTTCTGGACGCGCACCTCCGAACCCGTCACGCTCGACACCATCGATCGTGTGGATGCCGACCTGTACGTCAGTCCGGACGGAGATGACGCCAATAGTGGTTTAACGGAAAACGAACCCTTAAAGACTATCGGCCGGGCGCTGTCCATGATTATCACAGGAGCTTATCACCCGCACACCATCTTCCTGGATCAGGGTGTGTACAGCCCATCCGTAAACGGTGAAAAGTTTCCGATCCTCCTTAGTAATAATTATCTGACCCTGAAGGGAAAAGGAAAGCAGAAAACAATCATCGACGCGGAACAACAAAATACGGTCATTAAAATCTATGGAAATTTCATACGCGTAAATGGATTAACAATTAGAAACGGACAGCAGGTGGATTACTATCAAATTGGCAGCGGGATTTACACTTTTTATGCGGAAGGACTGACCTTAACGGATGTGACGATTCGCAATAACACTGCCCGTGACGGCGGAGGCATTTACGCTGCACATTCGCAAATCCATTTGGAAAACGTTTCCATATTTGATAATACCGCCAATGGTATGGGCGGTGGTATTTATTTTGACGCGACCAGTCGGATTACGTTTAGCGATACAGCGCTGTCCAGCATTTACCGCAACAGCGCCGGATACCTGGGCTATGATATTTATGGGGAGGAAGAAATCACCGCCCACGATTTTACGCTGGATACGTTGACGGTCATTGCTCCTTCCGATTACTATGTGTTTCCTCTGAACAAAATTACTGTCGCAGCGCAAAACTACGTTACGGCCCAGAAAGACGCCGATCTTTATGTTTCACCCCAGGGCGACGATCTGAACGATGGTTTGACTTCTTCTACACCGTTAAAAACAATTACCGAAGCGATTAAACAAATTAAGTGCGACCCGCAAAATCCTCATACCATTTATCTGGCCGCGGGCGTTTACAGCGACAGCGCCTCCCAGGAACGGTTCCCCATTTACGGCAATAATGACCTCACAATTTCAGGCGTTTCGCCCCATGCTACCATTCTGGACGCTGGTTTAAGCGGAAACGTTTTTTATCTGCTCGGAAAAACAAACCTGGTCCTTGAGAATTTCAAAATTCAAAAAGGGAATGGCGCTTCAGGAGGCGGGATTGTGGCTAAAAATTCCGTAATTGAGCTGAAAAATTTATTAATTGAAAACAACCAGGCAACCAAAGGGGCCGGCATCTACTGCACAGACAGCGCGGCGGTTCGTTTTTCCGGTGTAACCGTCAGGGAAAACAGAGGCGGCGGGATTTACTGGGCAAACCATGCCACGGCTTCTTTTGATTCGACACAAAGATGCAATATCTATTATAATACCGCATCCGACTACGGACAGGATTTGAAAAACGACAGCGATCCGATTCATGTCATACTCGATACATTTACCGTGAAATATCCATTGGAAGAATACGCTTCTCCTATAGACCGTTTTACCTTTGATATCTTAAACGGGAAAATCCAACAGGTAGAGGCCGACCTGTACGTGGCGCCCACCGGCAGCGACGAGAATGACGGTCTGAGCCCACAAACACCGTTTAAAACCATCACGAAAGCCATGGACCTGATTTTTGCCGACGCCACCCGACCCCACAAAATCATCCTGGCGGAAGGTACTTACAGTGCCTCGCTAACCGGAGAAACTTTTCCTGTGACCATCAAAGACTACGTTACCTTAACCGGACAATCGCAGGAGGGTACCATTTTAGACGGAGAAAATCAGTACCGGTTGATGGAGCTGACTGGTAAAAAGAATTTAAAGGTTGAGAATCTTACCTTTACCAACGGATTTGAGGAAAAAGGCGGAGCGATCTATGCCAGCGATGCGTCGTTTGAAATGGTACATGTAACTTTTAGCGCTAACAGAGGAAAATACGGTGGGGCGCTTTTCCTGGAAAAGTCGGATGCGGAATTTCGTGAGGTTGCGTTTAAAGGGAATACCGCCGATTCTTACGGTGGCGCTTTGTACGCCAAAGGTTCCGCTTTAAAAATGATCAAAACATTACTTGTTCAAAATTTTTCCGAAGGCAAGAGCGGCGTGTTTACATTGAATGAGTGTAATGTCACAATGAGCCATTGCACAGTAGCCGGTAATACAACGGCAGGGGGGAAGTACGGCATTATCTATGGATTGTATCCCGCAGACCTGATATTTGTCAATTCAATTATTTGGGGCAACGGTAGCGAAAAACCCATTTACACGCGTAGTTCCGCTACGCTGACTTTTTCCCATGTGAATCTGGAGGGTGGTTACGATGGTTTAAATGCGGCTTCATCCGGCACAATAAATTGGCTGGAAGGAAATATGGATCAGGATCCGCTTTTTGTGGGCGGCGAACCCTTTGATTACAACTTAACGGAGGAATCCCCCTGTGTGGATGCCGGGGCAACCTTCTTTGTCTGGGCGAACGACACCATTCTAAATATATCTGATGAGGAATATC
>CAZJNP010000230.1:0-5111 GCA_964547355.1 uncultured Calditrichaceae bacterium | reverse complement strand
GCCGGTTTGTGGACCGATTCGCGCTATTTTTTACAGGCCGAAGAACAGTTGAAAGATACCGGCATCGAACTGTTTAAAATCGGCTTACCGGAAACCCCTTCCATCACGGAATTTCTGAAAAGCGAACTGGCCGAAGGCGCTGTGGTGGGCTTCGATCCCCGCCTGCATACTCTGAATGACGTAACAAAGATGGAAGATGAACTAACGCCGGCCGGTATGCGCTTACTGCCCCTGGAAGAAAATCTGATCGACAAAATCTGGACCGATCGGCCCGGACTTCCGGCGGACCCTATTTTCATCCACGAAGAAAAATACGCCGGCGAATCCGCGGAAAGTAAGTTAAACCGAATCCGGCAAGCCATGGCAGACAAAAGCGCCCAGGTGCATGTGCTCACCATGCTCGATGCCATCGCCTGGACGTTCAACATCCGCAGCAACGATGTGGCTTACAATCCGGTGGCCATTGCCTACGCCATCATCACCGAAGATCGGGCCGAAATTTTTACGCACTCTAAAAAAGTAAACCGTAAAGTAAAAAAGGCATTGAAAGGTCTGGTAAAATTCTACGACTATGAGGATTTCAGAAAACGGCTTCTGAAATCCGCCAATAAAAAAACCACCGTGTGGCTGGACGGCGGCAGCGTCAGTGCCTGGGTGGTCAATCTGGTCAAAAAGAAAAAAGCCCGGATTCTGCTCAAGGATTCTCCGGTCACCATGTTTAAGGCCATCAAAAACAGCGCGGAAATCGCCGGATTCAAAGCATGCCACATCCGGGACGGCGTGGCGATGGTTAAATTCCTGCACTGGCTGGAAAACGCCGTTCCCAAAGGCGGCGTCACCGAACTCAGCGCCGCGGAAAAACTGGAAGCCTTCCGGAAGGAGCAGGAGCTTTACCGCGGCCCCAGCTTCGAAACCATCTCTGCTTTTAACGCACACGGCGCCATCGTCCATTATACTTCCAGTCCCGAAAGCGACGTGGAGCTGAAAGCGCCCGGCATTTTCCTGATCGACTCCGGCGGGCAGTATCTGGATGGTACGACCGACATTACCCGCACCATCGCTTTTGGCGAACCCACCGCCGAACAAAAAGACCGCTTCACCAGGGTGCTTAAAGGACATATCGATCTGGCCATGGCATCCTTCCCACGCGGTACGCAGGGCATCCAGCTGGACACCATCGCCCGCAAGCCCCTGTGGGACATCGGCCTGAATTACGGACACGGCACGGGACACGGGGTCGGTTCGTTTCTGGGCGTTCATGAAGGTCCCCAGGGTATTTCTTACTACCGCGGTCTGGGCGTGGCGCTGCAGCCCGGTATGATCTGTTCCAACGAACCGGGATTCTACAAAGCCGGCGAATACGGCATACGCATCGAAACGCTGATCCACGTGGTAAAAGACGACCAAAAATCCGGTGATGAGTTTGAATTCTACAAATTCGACACCGCTACACTTTGCCCGATTGACACCAAACTGATCGACAAATCGCTGCTTAACGACGAAGAAATTGACTACCTGAACAACTACCACAAAAAAACGTACGAAGCGCTGGCGCCCTTTCTATCCGGAGATGTGCTGGAATGGCTTAAAAAAGCCACACAGCCTGTTTGAGGAAGAGGTTAAGAAATATGGTAAAAGGGAAACAGGGGAATGGGTTGCCCCTTGTTTTTCCCTTTTATCTTAAACAAAGTGGTTTGTACGATTCGATGAAACGAATACAGACCGGATGCGGTGCGTTTCATTCTTGAAAACAACTATGAAACGATGCGGGGTAAAGAATGCTCCCAAGAACACCTGAGTTTGACGTCAGAGCAAAAAAGCTTTAAAAGGTATATAAAAAACCGCCGCTAATCGAATAGGATTCATTTGAATCCGTTAAACCATAACCGCCATCTACAACAATGGAAATGCTTTGAATGAAATCTATACTCAAAGCCATTCCAATTGTATAAGATTTAAAATCTTTTGGCGGAAAATTGATATTCGATTTGAGTGAATAAAAATGAATACCCCCGTAGGGAATTAGCTGAAAGTAATTGTTTTTAAATACAGTAAACCCTATTCCTCCCCCAAGAATCAAACCCAACAATTCTAACTCTTTTCCATCGTCAAAATTTTTAAACTTTCCAAGAGTATATGCTACATTGAAATAAAAAGTATAAGGAATAAAATAACTCTCTTTTAAAAAATAAACGGTTGCAACTGGCAGGAACACCTGGCCTGAAATATTGTCGTCCTTTTGGGATACTCTTGAATAATTTAGTCCTAAGTCCAAGGTCCCGTTTAACGAAAATCCAGAATAGAAACCATATGACCAGCTCTTTTTATTAAAGGTCCGGGTCCCGTTTATTAATAATCCATTATCACCTTTTGGGATAAATAAACCTTGCGCGTTGAGGAAAAACGGGAACAAAAAGATAAAAATTAATACAACCTTTTTCATTATTTTTTATAATGACTTAAATGGTCTGATTCCATCATGATCTGCGCTTTACTGAAACTGCCACAAAAAAGAATCTTTCAGTATTATTAAAACCCGACACGTGCTTGCGTCGGGTGCAAGTGCTCGTCATCTGCCTTACGACAATTTGCCGGCTGCTTAAACTACTCGATTGTAAAAAAGGCTTTTCCCTCGCTCAGTATTTCCAGGAAGACGTATTCTATTCTTTATAATTCTTTTATTCCCGATAATCTATAACAATTAATAATTAGTCGTAAATAGATGTAATTTCCTATTAAGCCCTTTTCTTAGGCTTAAATATTCAACGCGTCTTTAAATCGTTCAAAAATGGATTTGTGCCCCTCTTTCTGCGGCTGCAAATTTTCGCTGCGGTCCAGTTCTTCCAGCAGCTGCCGGTCTCTTGCGGACAGCCTGGTGGGCACATACACCTGCACCTGAACCAGTTGATCTCCGATGCCCGCTCCGCGCAAGTGAGGAATCCCTTTTCCGCGCATGCGCAATATTTTGCCCGACTGCGTTCCGGGCGGGATGGTCAGCTTGGCCTTACCGGTTAGCGTGGGGATTTCCACGCTGGTGCCCAGAGCGGCTTTGGGAAAGCTGATCGGAAGCACCATAATCACATCGTCCCCGCGCCGTTCAAATACGTCGTGTTTCACTTCTTCGATCACCACGATCAAGTCGCCGGCCGGACCGCCACGCATACCCACATTGCCCTCGCCGTGCAAAGGAATATAATTCCCGCCGGACACGCCGGCCGGAATGTTCACCTCGATGGTCTTGGTTCCGGTAACACGGCCTTCGCCATGGCAGGAATGGCAGGGATTCTCTATGATCCTGCCCTCTCCGCCGCAGCGATGGCAGGTGGTAACGTTAATCATCTGGCCAAAAAGAGAATGCGAAACCTGGCGCAGCTCGCCGGTACCGTGGCAGACCGGGCAGGTCGTTGCTCTGCTGTAAGAAGCAGCGCCGGTACCGTTGCATTCCTGGCAGCGGACTTTTTTGCGTACTTTGATTTTTTTGGTGACACCGGAAGCGATTTCTTCCAAGGTCAACTTCAACTTAACTTGCAAATCACTGCCCCGGCGGCTGGAAGAGCGGCGTCTTGCCCCGCCGGCTCCGCCAAAAATATCGCCGAAACCAAACCCCTGTTCCATAAATTGCCGCAGGGCGTCGGAAAGATCGAAATCCATGTCAAATCCGCCAAACCCACCGGTTCCGGTCGCTCCCGGCCCGGCATGGCCGAACCGGTCGTACTGCTGCCGTTTTTGCGGGTCGGACAATACCGAGTAGGCCTCGGCCACTTCTTTGAATTTGGCTTCGGCTTCCTTGTCGCCGGGATTTTTATCGGGATGATACTTTACCGCCAATTTTCGGTACGCTTTTTTTATTTCATCAGGTGTCGCATTCCGATCCACACCCAATATTTCGTAGTAGTCTCTTTGCGTTGTCATATTCTCACCTTACTTAGCCACCAGCACTTGCGAATGGCGGATTACTTTATCGTTTAACGTGTACCCCTTGAGATGTTCGTCCACAATATAACCGCTTTCGTGCTTTTCGGACTCCACCTGCATCAACGCCTGATGTTTTTCGGCGTCAAATTCTTCGCCGATGGATTCCATGGCTTTCAGCCCTTTCTTTTCGAGAACGCCCATCATTTTTTTGTAAATCAATTGTACGCCTTCTTTCAGCGATTCGGCGCTCACATCCTCTTCCTCGGCGTGCTTCAGGAATCTCTCAAAATCATCGAGCACCGGAAGTAATTCTTTAATCAGCTCTTCATTGGCAAACTCCAGATGCGCCAGAAACTCTTTTTCCGTGCGGCGCTTGTAATTGTCAAACTCCGCCAGTTTACGGAGATACTGGTCTTTCAACTGCTGGTTTTCTTCTTCCAGAGCTTTAACCTTTTTCTCTAATTCGGCAATTTTTTTAGCCGATCTGGAAGACGTCTTTTTCTTTTTTTCCGTGCTTTCTTCGCTTTTTTTCTGATCTTTTTCTTCCATTACCTGTTCTTTTTCCGTCATTTTATTTATCTCCATTTATTATTCTAAAATCTGTCTCCGGTTGATGCCGGATATAATATTTTTTATACCCGCCTTTCAGCAGAAAATATTCTCCCTGCTCAGGTGGCGTTTAAACGCCGGGTTAATTCCCGGGCCGTGAATTCCACCAGCGGGATCATGCGGGAATAAGCCATGCGCGTGGGGCCAATGATCCCTAAAACTCCCGCGATGTCGCCCACTTTATAAGTGGAAGTAATAACGCTGCAATGCTGAATTTGTTTCTCGGCGTGTTCCTGACCGATGGTTACTTTGGTGCCGGGAGGATATTCCCGCTTTTCCATAAAATGAATGACAATGTTCTTGTCTTCCAGCAGCTCGATCAGGGTGGAAAAGCGGCGCACGTCGGAAAATTCCGGTTGCTGCAGAATATTGGACGTGCCGGTCACCTGGTAGTCCTCGTACCGATTGACGTCCAGGAGCCGTTCGGCCGCGTCGATGAACAGTTTAACCACGCCGCGCGAGGATTGCTTCAAATCCCGAACCGTGTCGCCAAAGGTGTTGCGAATATATTGCAGGGTTTTCCCGTGAAAACGGCGATTGATCATATCCACCGTACGCTTGAGCGCGGCCGGTTCGATCTTTTGATC
>CAZJNP010000229.1:0-5113 GCA_964547355.1 uncultured Calditrichaceae bacterium | reverse complement strand
ACCCAATGACGCACAAAGACGCTTACGGGTATTTATTTAAACTTGATATTTCTTGTATCGTAGGCTTCTTTTCAAATTTAATAAATTCCAATCAATTTGCGAATTCTTTTTAGCTCTTGATTTTCATAAATAAAATTAACAATTTGATTTAAACCACACAATTTACGATATTTTTTCTCCGGAATCAGCAGCCAAAGATTCATTCTATTCGGAGAAATATGAAATTCATCGTTTTTCTCAAAGGATAAATTGCATGCGTCCGCAAAAACGGCAATTAACTTTGATCCTGAAAAACTTTCGTTTATTTAATCTTAAACCCGGAATCTCGGTTATTTGGAATGGAGTGTCTCGGTGGGATCAAAACTCCATTGCTTTTTTTCTTAAATTGCTCGAGAGCTGGTACATCCGCGATTTGTACTTAAACGATTCCCTCATTCGCCACACAGAATTACAAACCACCCTGCACACAGAAGCATCGGAAAAATTCAATATCCATTTATCCTTTAGCCCCAACCTGCGCACCTACCTGGCCGATCATCCCGACCAGACCGAACATATCATCTCTTCCGTTTTTTTCAGCACAGAGGAATATGTAATCACCGGGGAAAACTGGGGACAACCGGTGTTGCGTTTCTACGGCCATCAACCGGAACGCATCGATCTGCCCCTTTCAAAAAAACCTCAGGTAATCAAAATCAAACACCCCCTGTTGGTTCATGCCGTGTTTATGGTTACTCCGGATTCCTCGGGCAGGTTATCAACTACCGATATCAGCGAACATTTCGAATCACAAAAAGGGACGCTGGTTTTGCCAAAGATAAACCGTGAAAACACTTACCTGTTGGTCGTTCGCAAATCGTTTTTAAACGCGCCGTCGGAAAATTTTAATTATTATGACGGAAACCATCTGAGCATGCTGCACCACATTTTCCGATCGCGGGTGGAACAGTTTCCGTTTGCCGTACAAGGGCTGTTTTATGATTTCAACCAGATTTATCCGCCCGGTCTGCCCGGAGAGCACTTTTTGAATCTGCCCCTCTCAGCAGGTCGGGAATCTACGGTACAAGATTTGTTGACCTATTTTCTGTCCGAAAATCTCACGTCCGAACAAACACTATCATTTGATTATGCAGAAAAAGTTGTCTCCCATCTAATCCAACATACGTTCCCAAAATTAGCCGCCTCGCCGGACAACAGACTATTTATAGACATCGCACATCCGTTGATTTCTTATTTGCCGCTGACCGCCCTCTTTGTTTTACGCATCGACCGTGAGCGTTTTTTCCCGGAAACGCCCTACTTCACAGAAACCGCCGTACATATCAAACGGGCGTGCAGCTATCGGTTCAATCAAAAAAGCGCTGAGATGCCGGTTGTTTTTGACCGATTGATCCCAACCATCGATTCCTTTGCCGATCTAAAACACCAAATCGATCTTCTTTTTACCTTTGGCGCGAACCATCTTTTCATGAACAGTCCGGATTTTTATTCGGAAGCTCTGGGCGATCCGGAGGAAGTTTTCAACCGAAACGACGCCAATTTCAGCGAATATTACGAATGGTTTTCGTACATCCATCAATTGAGCAATCTGCTATCATCGGGAAGCTCACGTCCCGAAGTGCTGGTGCTGCATTCTGCACTGGAATGTGACGTTACTTCATTTCATCAAACCTTACGCGCGATCGAGTTAAGCGGATTGACCTATGAATTGGTGGACTTTCAGTTGTTCGAATCCAATAAAAGCTTTGCCGTGGAAGACGGCCGAATTAATTTTAAGGGTAAAAACTTCCGGATTCTTATTTTACCGCATCTGACCACCATTCCGCTTCCTGTGCTTAAAAAATTACATCAGTTTGTAATCAGCGGCGGTATTCTGATTGCCATGGGCGACTTGCCGTCGCATACGCTTCCGACGGAAGCCAAAAAAGAATTTGAGCACTTAAAACATGAACTTTGGTTTGAAGACGGACTCATCGCCAGCACCAGTTTTAAGAGCCACGAATCCGGCGGGAGAGCCTATTATTTGTCGGATGCAAAAAAACTAAATGACCTGATAACCGATCTGGATAACCAGATTCGCTTGCAGGTTGTTTCGGAACCAGGCGGGGTAAAATACATTTTTCGGGAAACCCCTCAACATTATATCCTTTTTATCGTTAACCCCTTTAAGGATCGTACCATGAGTTGCACGGCGCATTCCAGATACCGCGGCGTTCCGTTCCTGTGGGATTTTTCCCGGGCTGAATCTGCCCCGCTTTTGCAGTGGCAGGAACAAAACCGGAGTTTGATTATGCATCTGGAGCTTGCGCCGGCCGAGAGTCAGTTGATTTTGATCGACAAAAATAAGAAACGCAACTTATGGCAACTGGAAACAGTCGATTTTGACGGGATCAACATCATCGAAATGGGTTCGCGGTTCGGTAAATTCGAATTGTGGAAAAGACAGCCCGGCATGTTGAATATTACCTTCCTTAACAACGGAAAAAGAAAATCCATTATGTTACAGGTAAAAAAACGCCTGCCCATTCTGCGTCTTAAAAACAGCAGTTGGTTCCTGGACAGCAAAAATTACCACGGTAAAATATCTCTCGGTGATCACTCCCGGCTGTATCCCTTTCAATCCGACCCGATTGTATATCAAAAAATCATTTTGCTGAATGAACCCTACCTGGAGTCACAAAAGCTTTGGCTGGATTTGGGTCAGCTCCAGGATTGGTGCGCAGTGTACATCAACGAAAAATTCGTCGCCAAGCGCTTTACCCCGCCCTGGCGGTTCGATATTACCAATTTTATGCGTCCTGGCGAAAACAAGCTGAGCATTATGATTTTTCATACCATGACCAATTTTTTAGCAAAACACAATCCCGCCTTCCCAGTGCGGCCTTACGGTTTATACGGTCCGGTAAAAATCATTCCGTATGAATTATTCAAAATAAAAGTGGGTTAACGCTCAGTCTTTGCAGCCTTCTGCAATCCAACGCCGGATGCCTTCGATTTGGTTTTCGGTTAAGGGTAGGCGGTTTAAGGTGTAAGGTGGCATGCGGTCTTCCGGGGACTGGGGATATCCTTCTTTGACAATCAGGTACAGGGGCGCAATCTCTGGATTTTTTTGGTGCACCGGCAGATACACCAGCCGCTCGCCGTTGGAACTCAGGCGGTGATTCATTAACGAGGTTTTATCGATCAACTCGATGAATAGCAACTTACTCTGGGTATCCACGCTGGAATGGCATCCGGTTTCCAGTCCGCAGCGGTATTCCAGCATGGGCTCGATGTGTTCATAAAAACTGATATCCTTTTCCGGGATGATGAACTCCACATCATCCGGTGACGTCCCCTGTTGGGCGCACGTTAAAAAGAGGGCGGAAATCAACACTACCATTGCCATCAGCCTGAGATTTCTACCTATCATTATTTACATTCTCCTTGCGGTCTTTTTACTTATGATTTAATGACTTACGCCGAATATGTTAAATTAAATCAAAACTTGCAAATCGTTAGAAATTGCAAGGGGAAATTTGCCGAGACATGAAGTAGCCTGTTCCCGCACGTATATCGCAAAACGTTCGGGTGGCTTGAATGTAAAATAAAAGTATACTATTTTAAAAATGAGGAACCAAACAACCATTTAAATGGGCGGCATATGGCTGACGAACAGAAGAAAAAAATCTTGGTCATTGAAGATCACAGCGATATGCTGATGATTATCCGAAAGTATTTAAATGAGCACGGCTTAACTACGATTGAAGCAGAAAATGCGGAAATCGGATTGCAAAAGTTTCAGAACGACCCACCGGACCTGGTTTTGATGGATTTAATGCTCCCGGGGATGTCCGGACTGGATGCCATCCGGCGCATCAAAAGGGAGCAGAAGGAAGACAACTATGTTCCGATTATCATCATTACAGCAAAAAACGACATCGATGATATCGTTGAGGGTCTGGACAGCGGTGCCGACGATTATGTGGTCAAACCCTTCCATTTCGATGAATTGATCGCCAGAATCCGAACGGCGCTGCGACTAAAAGAATTAAACGAATTGCTGGTGCGTCAATCACGGCAGTTGGAACAGGCAAACAACGAAATCAGCCAATTGAACGCCACGCTGGTGCAAAAAAACCGGGAACTGCGAAAAAATATCTTTAATCTGCATTCTTTGTTCGAAATTTCCATGGAGCTCACTTCTATCCTGGAACTGGATCAACTGGTTAACTCCATCCTTCTCACGTTAATCGGCCAATTCTCCTGTAAAAATGCCATCTTTCTCTATGCGCCCAAACATGACGTTTCCCGGTTGGAAGTGATCAACGCGAAAGGCTACTATCATGATCAGGTAAAAGATCTGTTGATTACCAAAAAAGATGCTTTGTTGGATTATCTCAATACGAATAGCACACCGCTCGATCTGAGAGAGACAAACGGCCAATTGCAAAATTCCTCGCAGGCGATCCACGATCTGACCGCGTTAAACATTCAGATTATCGCCCCCATCCTGATTAAAAACACTGTGGAAGGTCTGATCTGCTTGGGGCCACGGATTAAAAAGCTTTCTTACAGCGCACATGATCTGGAACAGATATCCATCTTAAGCAATATTATTTCCATTTCGGTAGCCAACGCTTCCCTCTATCATGAGGTGGAACAACTCTCCTACAAAGACGGCATGACCGATTTGCACAACTTCCGTTATTTTGAACTACGTCTTAAAGAAGAAGTGATTCGTCATCGCCGAACGCAAAGTGCGCTCACCTTGCTTTTGCTGGATGTGGACAATTTTAAAAATTACAACGATACCATGGGGCATCCGGCCGGTGACGAAGTGTTGCGAAAATTGGCACAGATTCTCAGAGAAACCGTGCGCGAAAACGACATCGTCGCCAGATATGGCGGAGAAGAATTTACTGTGATTCTTCCTTCGATTGAAAAACCCGGCGGTATGATCCTGGCCGAACGTATTCGGGAAAAAATTGAAAAAACCTATTTTGATCATGAAGAGATTCAACCCGGCGGAAAGGTTACCGTTAGTATCGGTGTGGCCTCGTTGCCGATGGATGCTTCGGATTACAGAGAGTTGATCAGTAAAGCGGATATCGCCCTTTATGCAGCCAAACAC
>CAZJNP010000228.1:0-5134 GCA_964547355.1 uncultured Calditrichaceae bacterium | reverse complement strand
AAATGATGTGGTGGGGGGGTGGCCTCCTTCCCCGGCGCTGAAGCACCGGGCTAGTAACATTTCGCCCCTTCGGGGCTTCCTTAGCCCTTAGTTCTTGGTCCTTGGCCCTCCATTCAAAATTCAACATTCAGCATTCAAAATTTTTATTCCTCCATTCTGTGATAAAAAAGTTTGCGATTTTGGCTGCAATCCGCTATAATTTATAAGCACCGGAAACAGGCGGTTGATCGGAGTTTGCGCAACGCAAAGCGATTAAAAAACACCGCCGTGTGATCCGGATGGCCGGTTAATATCGGTTTCCGCAGGCTGGTCAGTTGGGAACATAATTCTAACTTTTCTCCGTCTGCGGTCGATCTTAATCAAAAAAGATAATCAAGGGTGATCGGATGTCAAAATGGATTTTGCACTCAATTCTACTGCTCCTTCTGCTGCATAGCGCGCCGTTCGACCTGCCGTCCACAGGCGTCAGCGAACCTTCCTGGAGCAGGGCGGATTTGATTTTCAGAGCGGACAGCCTGTACCGCGACGGGAGATTTAATCAGGCCTTGCTGAATTATCGTTTAGCGGAAACAGGAAAAGAGAAAAATCCGGAAGCCGTCTTTCGTATGGCCTATGCCGCTTACCGTTCGGGGGATTTCCAATACAGCAGGGAACTCTTCGCTCAACTGGAACGCGAGTTCCGCTTCCTGCCGCCCTACACCCGTTATTTTTTCATTAAAAGCCTGTGGGCCAGCGACCCGGACAGTGCGGTTAGTCAGGCCCTTGATTTCATCCGGCAGTTTGGCGAGCATCCTCTGGCCGATTCTCTCTTGCAGCCGGTGGCCAATTACCTCTACCAGCGCGGAGATTATCGCCGGGCCTATCGCTGTTATCAAAAGATCAATGATCGGAACCTGGACCCCGACAGCGCGGTTGTGTTGCGTATAAAAGCTGCCCGGGCTGTGGAGCACGTTCAGGGGAAAAATAAAGCGCGTAATGCATTTTACCAGATCATCAAAAAATATCCCGCTCAGCAGCCCACGCTTAAACTGGTCGAAACGCTGCGCATGGAAGACCCTTCTTTTTATGAGAAATACTTCTGGAGTATTCTGGAAGTATATTTTAAAAACAACGCGCTGCGTCAGGCGGAAAAGCAGTTGACCGACTATATCCAGACCCATCGGAATCAAACTCAGATCGAACGGGCGCGTTACAATCTGATCCGCATCTATTATACCCGCGGGCAATATCGCACGGCCCTGTACGGATTCAAAAACCTGCTGAAGACTCTCCATAATAAAAAAATAGAGCCGCATATTCGTTTGTACATCGCGCGCAGTTACCGCCGCGCCGGGATGTACCGGCAGGCGATCGAGGCGTATCTGGATTACGCCCGACGGTATCCCAGGAGAAGGATGGCGTCTGAGGTGGTGTGGAAGGCGGCCTGGATGGAAGAGCAAAAGGGACATTTGTCCGAAGCGATGAAGCTTTACCGCATGCTGGTTAAAAGATGGCCGCGCAGCAAATATGCGCCGGAAGCCAATTTTCGCGAAGGGTTTGACCGTTATCGCACCGGCGAGCCGGAGCAGGCCGCTCAAATTTTCAGGAAAATTGTAAATAAAAAATGGAGCGCGTATCATAAACACCGCGCGCAGTTCTGGCTGGCCTACTGCCTGCAGGAAACCGGCGACACGTTGACGGCTAAAAATCTGCGTGTGCAACTGGCCGAAAATCTGTGGGACGATTACTACACCATGCGCAGTTATCTGTGGCACAAAAGCTATCTGGACACCACCTTTGAATTCATTAAAGAGTTCCGCCTGACGGCCAATCCCTTGCTCTATTACGGCAACGGAATCAGTAATCTAATCGACGATTTTGAACAGGCGTTTCAAGTGAGCGAGCTGCTGGGTAAAAAATACAGCCGGCTGGAGCTGGAACGCATTAAGCGCAAACTGAAGAGCAGGGAAGAGTGGATTGCTCTAGCGGAGATGTACAAAAAGTTCGGCGCGTATGGTCAGGCTTACCGCACCTATGATTGGATCAACCGCAAATATTACCGTTCGCTGTCTTTTGTTCAGAAGTCGTTTATGCTCAAAGAGCGCTTTCCGTTTTACTATGATAATATCGTGGAGAAATACGCCCGGCGGTATGGTCTGGAAAAGGAGCTCATTTACGCCATCATCAAGCAGGAAAGCAAATTTGACCCGGCCGCGTTATCCCACGCCAACGCATACGGATTAATGCAGCTCATGCCGTTTACCGCCAAAGATATGGCGGCTTTGGCGGGCATCCGGCTCCGGGCGAATCGTTTTCTTTTTGAACCGGAATTAAATATTCATCTGGGAAGTTTGTATGTTAAGCAATTGGATCGTATGTTTGCCGGCGATAAAAAATACATCCTGGCGGCCTACAACGCCGGCCCACACCGGGTGAAACGGTGGCGCAAAATACCGGGTTCGGATAAACTGGATATTTTTATCGAAAATATTGAATTTTCCGAAACGCGTCAGTATGTTAAGAACGTTTTGAAAAATTACTGGGCGTATAAACTTTTAACCAATAATTTTGAAATTTCTGACAACGAGCTTCTGAGCTTTAACGATGGGTGGTAATTCATGAAAAATCTTTTTTTCTTTCTTTTTGTTCTTTCACTTTCCCTGCAACTCTTTGCTTCCAATCCCGAGAAAATCTGGCATCTGAACTGGGGGACCACGCCGGCTTCTGTGGGACAGTTACAAGCGCCGGAGGGAACATACGGACCGCAGGCGTTTAGCGTGCGCGGCGATTCTCTCTGGTTATTGGATAACGGACATCAACAGTTGAAAATTTTTGTCGCAGATCGTTTGTTAGACAAATTTACCATCCCGGCTAGTTCCCGGGAGTTTGCGTTTCGTTCCAAAAACGAATTTGCGCTCATCGCAGATAATCAGTTGCTGCTGTACCGTAACGGCAGCTGGCAAAAACTTTACGAACCCTCCGGCCGGCAGGTCATTCGTTCCATTCCCGCGTTTAGCGCGCAGGGATTGCGAATGCAGCTTTCAAGCGGTGAGACGTATGTGCTCCATCCGGGTCAGATGGGAATCAAAAAAAACGCGGCCTTGCTTCAAACGCCCGAAGAACAGGTACGTGTTGTTTTAAAAGACCGCCAAACCGCCGCCTTACAACGTGTGGACGCCGCGGGTCAGGTGAGGGAAGAAATATTAATCGAAACGCAGCAGCTTCCGCTGGCAAGCATTCGTTTCGCAGGACTGGATAAATCCGGCTACTATTTTGTGCATCTGGAATTTTTTGAACAGCAGGTGCCGTTAAAAGTGCGCCGGGAAATCTGGATGCTAAACGGCGCCGGACAGGTTTTAGCGCGCGTGCATTTATTCCTTAACAATTACGTTCAGGCCAACCGCGATTTTTACGTGGATGAAAAATCTAATGTGTATCAAATGATTTTTACCCCTCAGGGCGTGGACGTTTTGCGCTGGGATTTGCGCAATGTGCCCAACCTGCCTGCACCGGTTATTCTGGATTATCCAGACCATTATAACCAGATTCAGCCGCCAGAAGCTTTGCCGCCCGCCGAGCCCAGCGATATTCAGGGCAAATTATTCAAAACCGAACAGACGCAGGACGTGACGCCCGACGAAGCACTGAGCATCGCGGATACATATGTGGCGCTGTACTGGGAGTGTCAGCAGAAAAATCTGACCAACGGTATCGTGACCGATTCCTACGGATACAAAGTGCAAACACCGGACTGGCTTTCGGTTGGTACCATGCACCGGGTGCCCTATAAATGGGGTGGTTTTGAGACCATTCAGCAGTTTAAAGACGGCATTGCCGCCGGAAAATACGCCGGTGACAAGTACACCAGCAAATGCTGCGGTTCAGCTTCCGCCGTGGGCGTGGATTGCTCGGGCTTTGTGTCCCGGTGCTGGAAGTTGTCTTCCCATTATTCCACCAGTATGATGGACGATGAAATCACCAAGCCGTACGACAGCTGGGAACAGGTGCGTCCCGGAGACGCCTGTCATAAAGTGGGGCATGTGCGGTTGATCGTGGAAAGAAAAACCGATGGCAGCATCGATATGGTGGAATCGGCCGGATTTAACTGGCGCGTTTCATACACCAATTACTACTATTATCAGATTTCGTCTTACACGCCCAGATATTATGTGCGCATGGCCGGCGCCCCCGGAAATGTTCCCCAGGTTACGCTGGACTGCATGACATATCAGGACAGCGGATTTGTGGACTGGAATATCAGCAGCCTCGGGGTGGTGGCGAATTTCAGCCTGTACCGTTATTTTAACGGTCGTCCCACACGTTCGCTTTTGCCGATCACTTCCACCGTGCTTCGTTTTCCGCTGAATGATAACGAAGCCGTTTATTACCGCCTTTCTTCTGTTTCATCCCTTCAACCCGATGAGGAAGGCATTCCGTCCGATACCTACGGCGTTTACCGCAAAGACGGGTTGGCCAAAGTGCTGATTGTGGACGGTTTCGACCGCACCACCGCTCATAGCGGAAGCTGGCCGCATTCGTATCATTTTTTCGCAGCAGTTTTAGGACGCGCTCTGCAAGCCAACGGCGTTCCCTTTGAAACCGTTACCAACGATTACGTGCTGGACAAAAAGGTGGATTTAAACGATTATCCGGCCGTGTTCTGGGTATTGGGCGATGAAAGCACCGAAGATTTTACTTTAAGTTTCTGGGAACAGAAATTGGTGAAGGCTTACCTCCAGAATGGCGGCAAATTGTTTATCTCCGGTTCGGAAGTGGGCTGGGATCTGGACTACAAGGGAAGCACCAAAGACAAAGATTTTTACCATACCTTTCTTAAATCGATTTACAAGGAAGATGATTCCGAGTCCTACCATGTGACAGGGGAATCCGGCACCATTTTCCACGAACTCGTGGTAAATTATGACGACGGCAGCCACGGTGTTTATGAGGAAGATTACCCGGACGCTATTGAACCCACCGAAGGCGGCAGCGTGGCGTTACGCTACGGCAACGGCAAAGTGGCGGCGGTGCAGTTTAAAGGACTGTTCCCGGAAGGCACCAAAGAAGGCGCGTTGTTTTATATGGCTTTTCCGTTTGA
Organism: uncultured Calditrichaceae bacterium; assembly: GCA_964547355.1. GTDB lineage: Bacteria > Calditrichota > Calditrichia > Calditrichales > Calditrichaceae > CAZJNP01. The sequence continues at coordinate 57 of CAZJNP010000228.1, read as the reverse complement.
AACCATTTACGAAGAAATCGAGCGGGTGGAGTTGATGTCCCGTGTGGTGTCTTATTT
>CAZJNP010000227.1:0-5148 GCA_964547355.1 uncultured Calditrichaceae bacterium | reverse complement strand
TGCCCATGGTACGCAATAACAACCGCATCCAGGTTAGCGATCGCTTGAGCGCGTTTGTTTTAACTTTTTCCTTCCCACTGGCATCGCTCTCAGCGAAAAAACTTTTTATTTCGCTACGCAATGGGAAATCCAGAATATAGTCCGAAGGAACATGTTCAAACGAAGTGCCATGAATAAATGCTTCCACCCGTCTGGAAGATAACATGGGAATAACAAAAAGGGCCACCAGCAGAGAAGCCAGCAGGGAAAACACTACTGTCAAGGCCAAATCTCCGAAAATCTGCCCGGCAACCCCCTGCACAAAAACAATGGGAAAAAATACTGCGATCGTCGTCAGCGTGGAGGCAATGACGGCGGCGCCCACCTCCTGAACGCCCCGGACGGTGGCCCGGATCAGGTCGTCTCCTTCCTCACGGCAGCGGGCGATGCTTTCCAGCACCACGATGGAATTATCCACAAGCATCCCGATGCCAAGCGCCAAACCGCCCAGCGACATGATGTTCAGGGACACATCGAACAGCTTCATCGGCGCAAAGGTGGCCACAATGGATAAGGGAATGGCCAGACCGATGATCAGCGTGGGCCCCAAGCGCCGCAGGAATAAGAATAAAACCAAAACGGCTAACAGCCCGCCCTGAATGGCGGTTTTCTTTACTTCATTTAATGAATTTTCAATAAAAATTGACTGGTCAGAAAGGGTTTGAATATGAATATCCTTAGGCAGGCCGTACGTCAGGAAATTGGTCATCTGTTTTTGGATGATACCGGCTCTGGCTTGCGCGTCGCGGCCTCGTTTTCCGACCGGCGCCGGACGTTTTTTCATGGTCGCCATGCGTTTTACATAAGCCTGCTGCTGAGGTGTACCGTATAATTTATTTTTTACTCTTTTGGCAACAGCCACGATGTTGGCGTCCGCTTCTTTGAAAATCTGGATCTCCACACTTTCCTGCCCGTTAATGCGGGTAATAATCTGTCTTTCTTTACTGGTGCGAAAGACCCTTCCCACATCTTTTACCTTAATATCCACACCGTTAAAGCGGCCGATGACCACGTTTCGAATTTCGTCCACACTCTTAAACTCATTAAGCGTGCGCACCAAATACTCGGTTTCACCTTCCTGAAGATTACCACCGGCCAAATTCACGTTCTCTTCCGCCAAGCGGTTTTTAACGGTTTGAATATCCATGCCGATCAGGGTCAGTTTTTGTTCGTCCAGTTCCACCCGGATCTCTTCCTCCAGGCCGCCCTTCACTTTTACCGCAGCCACGCCGTCCACGGTTTCCAGCGCCCGTTTGATCTGTTCGTCCGCAATATAGCGCAGCCGTGTTAAGCTGGCTTTGCCGTATAGTCCCACCCGCAGAATGGGATCAAGAGAAGGATCGTAACGCAGGATTAACGGCCGCTTGGCGTCGTCCGGCAGAATCACCTGATCCAGTTTTTCCCGCACATCGGCCGTGGCTTTGTTCATATCGGTATCCCAGGTGAATTCCAGGATGACGTCCGATTGCTCGGCTTTGGAAACGGAGCTGATGGAGACCAGATTATCCACCACACCCAGCGCTTGCTCTACCGGCCGGGAAATGGCGGTTTCCACTTCTTCCGGTGCGGTGCCCGGATATTCCGTGCGGACTGTCAGGCTGGGATAGGTCATTTCCGGCATTAAGTTGAGCGGTAGTTGCTGGTAGGAAATCAAACCAAACACAAACACACCGATTACCACCATTAAAATGGCCACCGGTCGTCTGGTAGTAAAGGCATAAAAGCTATTGGATTCTTTATCTACTTTTTTCATCGATTATCCCTGATTCGGTTGTTGCTCTGTTCAATCAAGCCTTTTTAACGGGCAGCAGCGATTTTATTCTCACGTACATTAACAACGCGCACCGGCGTTTTGTCCCTCAGTCCGGCCTGGCCAACCACAATCACCTGATCTCCCGGTTCAATATCTTTCAGGGATTCGATTTTTTCGTTGTCTTCGTAGCCGGCACTAAGGAGAATTTTATGAGCGATTCCATCCCGAACCACATACACGACCATGGCTTCATTTTCGTACACCACTGCCGTCTTGGGAATCAGTACTACATCTTTATGGGAATCGATGATGATATTAACATTAACAAACATGCCCGGACGCAGCATATTTTTCCGGTTGCGCACGCCGACCGTCACCTTAAAGGTGCCGCTGGAAGGATCCACCACCGGACTGATACGTTTGATCCAGGCGTTAAATTTTTCTCCCTGTAAATGATCCGAATAGACCACGGCCTTTTGCCCCACCTTTAACTGGTTAATGTTCTTCTCCGGTACATAGACCACGGCTATCACCTGAGAGTTGTTCACAACCGAAAACAATTTATTAGTGGGTTGAATACGTTCTCCGATTTTGGCTAACCGCTCGCCCACCCGACCAGATATGGGGGAAGTAATCTTTGTATAGCTCAAGTTAAGTTGCGCTTCTTCCCACTGCACTTTGGCCGTTTCCATGGCGTATTTGGCTTTTTCGAATTCTTCCTTGCTCATCAGGTTTTTCTCGAACATGGTCCGCAGGCGCTCATAAACGCTGCGCTGCTTTTCATATTCCAGGCGTGCTTTTTTCTCTTTTAGTTTATATTCCTTGGCTTCCAGCTTAAGCATGACCTCGTCTTTTTTGACATACTGCCCTTCTTCTTTGAAAATACTGTCCACAATGCCCTGTACTCTGGAGTACACATCGGCCATGATTTCTGTTTCCAGATTGGAGCTTAACAGAAGATAATTGGAAATATCGCCTTTCCCAATGGTAACCACTTCCACGGGCACCGGTTCCTGCGCATCACTTGCCGGACGAGGTTTCCCTTTTTTATTTTTTTGCAATGAATCCTGAACCGCCTGGTTTTTCCTGGGGCCATCTTCAGCCGGTCTCCTGCCGCACTGGATAAAAAACAAAGCGCTCAGGGCAATAATCAAAAAAACTCTAAACATATGCTCTCCGTTATTTTTATTAAATGAGTAAAATTTCGATCTGAACAATTCGGATCCGTCAAAAATAGCTCCACCTCTCCTTATTGAATGATTGATGGTATGACGGTGAAATAATATTCTCTGTGTTCGGATAAAATAAGAAAAATATTAACACCGGAACAGAATAACGTCGGGTTCTATTGTTTGTAGTCAATAAAAACCTTTTGCTTTGAAAACACACCGCTGTGCTCAATTCCGTAGTTAAATTTGTTTTCATCAAAACGCCGATTTTATTATGAAAAAACAGTTTTGTTTTACGAGCGTTCTCGTTTGTTGTTTCAACTTTTCCGATTAATTAGAAGATAAAATATAAAACAACCGGGAGATAAAAAACAGTGGTGCAATTAACAAAATGATAAAAAAAATGCGGGTTAAACCCGCATTTTCTTAAGAAAAATCATCAAAGGCGATCATATCTCTTTCCACCCCCAGATCATAAAGCATACTATTGACTGCTTTGATCATTAAGGGAGGACCGCACATATAGTATTCAATATCTTCTGGTGCCTCATGTTTGGACAGATAATTGTCATATACCACCTGATGAATAAATCCTACCGGTCCGTCCCAATTATCCTCCGGTAAAGGTTCGGACAAAGCCACGTTGTAACTAAAATTCGGGAATTCTTTTTCGATTTGCTTAAACTCTTCATCGTAAAACATTTCCCGCTTGGAACGTGCCCCATACCAGAAGGTTACTTTGCGTTTGGTTTTTAGCGTTTTAAACAGGTGGAAAATATGACTGCGCATGGGCGCCATTCCGGCTCCGCCGCCGATGTACATCATTTCGCGGTCGGTGTCTTTGATAAAAAATTCTCCGTACGGACCGCTAATGGTGACTTTATCTCCCGGTTTTAAATTAAAAATATATGAGGAAGCAATGCCCGGAGGGAAATCCGTTCCCGGAGGCGGCGTGGCGATGCGTACATTCAGCATGACAATATCGCCCTCGGCCGGATGATTGGCCATGGAATAAGCCCGGAAAATTTCTTCATCGTTGGAAGCTTTTAAATCCCACAGACGGTATTTATCCCAGTCTGGATGATATTCTTTCTCAATATCAAATTCACGAAACGACAGACTGTAGGGCGGTATGTAAATTTGAATGTAACCGCCTGCCTTAAAATTGAGGTGCATGCCCTCCGGTAGTTCCAGGATTAACTCTTTGATGAAAGTGGCCACATTTTTATTAGACCGAACCGTACATTCGAATTTCTGAATATTGAAGATTTCTTCCGGGATATGAATTTTCATATCCTGCTTAACCTTAATCTGACAGGCCAGACGATAGTGTTCTTTGATCTCCCTTCTGGTGAGATGCGACTCCTCCGTCGGTAAAACATCACCGCCGCCTTCCAGAACCTGGCATTTACACTGACCACAGGTTCCCTGTCCGCCGCAAGCCGAGGGCAGATAAATTCCCTGATCGGCCAACGTAAACAACAAGTTGCCTCCGGCCTCCACCTCGGGACTTTTTTCCTCATCGTCGTTGATAAGGATTTTCACATTCCCCTTATTGACCAGTTTCGCCTCGGCATAATTTAAGGCCGCAACCAGAATCAAGATGGTGATCGTGAAAACGCCTGTGCTAATCGCAATAATACCTAAGGTGCCCAATGCTTAACCCCTATTTAATTATAGTTGAATTCCAGAAAAAATCATAAAGGCCATAGACATTAACCCGGTAATCAGCATGGTAATGCCCAATCCTTTTAAACCGCTGGGAACATTCGAATAGCGAATTTTATGACGAATGGCGGCCATGGATACAATCGCCAAAAACCAACCGGTACCAGCGCCAAATCCAAATACCACCGATTCTCCCAGAGAATAATTCCTTTCGACCATAAACAAAGAGGCTCCTAAAATGGCGCAGTTTACAGCGATTAATGGCAGAAAAATTCCCAATGCGGCATAGAGTTTCGGAGAAAAACGATCAATGATCATTTCCACTAACTGTACCATGGCTGCAATCGTGGCAATAAAAGTAATAAAAGCCAAAAAGCTTAAATCCACGTCCGGCAATCCGGCCCAGGCCAAAGCACCGTCCCTCAGCAGGTAATGATTCAGCAACCAGTTCACCGGAGTAGTGAGGGTCATAACAAAAACCACAGCCATACCCAATCCCAGGGATGTTTCCACTTTTTT
>CAZJNP010000226.1:0-5149 GCA_964547355.1 uncultured Calditrichaceae bacterium | reverse complement strand
AATGAATCCCAATGCTAACATCATCCAATGAATTAAAATTTGTATTGATTTTTTTCGCATCCTTGCTGATCGCCCTCCGCACCACCTCACAGGTCCGGAAAATAGCCATTAAGCACGGCATTGGCGAGACGCCCAACGCTCGCAAAATCCACAAAACATTTATGCCGCATCTGGGCGGTTTGGGTATTTTTGCCGGTTTTGCCTTTGGCGTTATTGCTTCCGGTGCGTTTTTCCCGGATTTAATGAAGGAAATTTTTCGAGCGTACTGGGGGCTTATAGCAGCGGCTGTAGTAATTTTGTTATTGGGAATTTATGACGATTTAAAGGGCCTGGATGCCAAGCGGAAATTTTTAGGACAATTCCTTGCGGTTTCGTTGATTGTCGTTTCGGGATGTGTCATTCGCGAAGTGCGTTTACCTTTTGGCGGTTATCTGCAATTGGGATTCTGGGCTCTGCCCGTAACCTATCTCTGGCTCATCGGTGTAAATAACGCGGTAAACTTACTGGACGGATTGGATGGCCTGGCAGCCGGAGTCAGTTTGATTGTAAGTGCTGTACTGGCGGTGATCTCGTTTCAGACCGGTAATTGGCCTTTGTTTATTTTAATCCTGTCCTTAATCGGCGGTATTCTGGGGTTTTTGAAATATAACTATCATCCGGCCTCCATCTTTATGGGGGATACGGGGTCGCTTTTTCTGGGGCTGATGATGGCCGCTCTGTCGCTTAAAACAGTGGAAACCGCACCCGGTAGATTCGGTTTGCTCTTACCCATCATCATCCTTGCCATTCCCATCGGCGATACCAGCGTGGCCGTATTTCGCAGGTTGAATAAAGGAAAGCATCCATTTAAACCTGATAAGGATCACCTGCATCATCGTTTAATCTATCTTGGTTTAACGCATAAACAGGCAGTACACATTATCTACCTGATTTCTTTATTATATGCTGTTGCTGCTTTTTTAATATACAAACAGACCGGTCTTTTTGGGGAAATATTACTGCTTGTTGTGGTGATCCTTTCCGCTTTTGGATTGAAACGGATCGGGTATCTTGAAGCCCGAAAAACCACCACGCTTTATGGCGACAAATCGGTCATTAAAGTAAAAAGGGAATTGGCGCCTCTGTCCATGTCGCGGATGATGCACAAATTAATTCTGGCTATAATGGATATGGTGACAGTCAATCTTGCTTTAATTGGAACCTGGTGGCTAAGGTTCGAAAGCGGACTCCTCCATCCTGTACATCATATCAAAATGGATCAATTTCTGATGACGCCGGTCGTCGTTCTTCTGACCCTGGGATGGTTGTTGTTATTTGTTTTGAATGACTTGTATAAGGTGCGCTGGGATGTTTCACGTTTTGATCAGATCCGGCAAAACAGCAAAGTGATTATTTTTGGCGTTTTTATTCTTTTTGTGATTACTTTTAACCCCCAGGATGTGTTCACCGAAGGGAAATTAACCCTGTTGCTTTATGGGCTGATGCTGATTTTATTTGTAAATACCGGGCGCCTGTTAATTATTTATTTTGAGAAAAAATTTAAAGTGCTGGAATACGCTCCTCATAAAACATTATTGGTAGGGGATACTGAAAAAGCGAAAAAATTACTTAAGGTGATCAATAAAAATCCCCATCTGCTTTATGAGCCCGTGGGGTATGTCACCAAAGAAAAAAAGGATAAACCTTTTTACGGTTTACCCTGGCTTGGCAGCTACAATGATCTGTCGTCCATCATCCGCCGATATGGCGTTGAGGAGGTCATCATTGCTATAAACGAGCGCTCCAGAGACGAAATCCTGAATATCGTAGCCCGCGCCATGCATATGACGGTGGTGTTTAAAATCTTGCCCCAAATTTACGATGTGGTTTCCGGCCATAAAACTGCGGAGGTCATCGGGCATCCGCTGATTCGCCTGTTTCCGGAAAGTATGAAATTGTGGCAATGGGTGTTCAAACGCAGCATGGACATGCTCAATGCTTTGTTCTGGTTGATTTTGTTATCGCCTTTTGCCGTAATCATTATAGCGGTACAGCTAAGCAGTGGTATCCGACCCCCGTTTGTGATTGTGGAGTCGGTGGGTAAAAACGGTCAGCCTTTCGGGATGTTTAATTTTCGTACCACAAGCGTGGATGGACGGCAGCCCTGGATCGGCCGTCTGCTGGAGCGCACCCGGATTTATAAGCTGCCGGCCATTGTCAATATTTTAATGGGGAAAATGAGCTTTGTGGGTCCCCGCCCGGATGATACGGAAACCGCCCGGCGGTTTGAAGGGAAGATTAAATTCTACAATCGCAGATTTATGGTGCGTCCCGGACTCACCGGATGGGCGCAGGTAAAATACCGGTACGAAACCGAGGCGCTTAAATATCGCCGCGATCAATTGAAGCTTGATTTGTTTTATTTGGAAAATATGTCGTTGTCGTTTGATTTGCGTATTCTGTTAAGAACGGTGGCGATTTTTCTATTGGGAAGATGATTTATGGGTAATTCGAATAATATTGTTATCTCGGTCATCATCGTTAATTATAATGTCAAGGATTTTCTGGAGCAGGCTTTACTCTCACTGCGTCGGGCGCTAAAAGATATCCCGTCGGAGGTCATTGTGGTGGATAACGCCTCGGTGGACGGGTCCGTGCCCATGTTAAAGAAACGTTTCCCTGAGGTGATTTTAATCGAAAGCGAAAAGAACCTCGGTTTTTCACGTGGGAATAATCTTGGACTGGAAAAGGCGCACGGTGAGTACATTGTTCTACTGAATCCAGATACCGTTGTACAGGAAGATACCTTTACAAAATTACTCACCTTTTTCGAAGAAAATCCTCAGGCAGACGCAGCCACCTGTAAAATCCTCAATCCGGACGGTACGTTTTCCATCGATTGTCGGCATAGCATTCCCACGCCGTCCACCGCTTTCTGGAAGATGATCGGCTTTGCCCAGCTTTTTCCTAAAAGCAGAATATTCGGTAAATACAATTTGACCTATCTGGATGAAAATCAAACCTACCAGGTGGAGGCCATCTCCGGTTCTTTTATGATGATGAAACGCAAGATTGTCCAAAAGGTGGGGAAACTGGACGAAGATTTCTTCATGTATTGCGAGGATATTGATTACTGCCATCGCATCAACCAGGCCGGAGGTAAAATCTTTTACGTGCCGGATTCCCAGATTATTCATTACAAAGGCGAAAGCACTAAAAAAAATAATCTGGATTATGTCATCACCTTTAATCGTTCGCTCTATCTTTTCTACAAGAAACACTATCAACAAAAATACGTGTACCCGTTTAAATGGCTCATCTTGCTGGGTACGATTATTCGGGGCATGATTATTTATCTGCACAATAATCTAAAGAATTACATGCCCATCATCATCGACCTGGTGCTGCTTAATCTGATTATGTTTGTCTCTTTCTGGGTTCGTTTTGAGGTAAAGTCCGGTTTCCGCATCACCAATTTCTTTACGCAATACATAGTGATTAATATTATTACGTCTGTAATCTTTGCGCTGGCGGCTATGTTCTTTTACAGTCAAAACCGGAGACATTTGTCCATATCAAATATAATCAAGGCAAATTTTATCACCTTTGCCCTGGTTTCGGCGGCCACTTTCTTTTTTAAGCAATTTGCGTTTTCACGATTGGTGGTGCTGGTTTCGGCCATAATCAGTCCATTTGCAATGGCTTTGTGGCGCTGGGTGGCCAGATTTATATTGGGAAAGGGCGGAAGAGAAAAATTTTTGCTGCGCCCCACGCTCATCGTCGGATTTGACCAGGAAACGGAAGATTTATTAAAACGGTTAAAAAAACAGCTTAATTCCGGTCTGGAAATTCTGGGGATTGTAGCGCTAAAAAGGGAAGATGTGGGTAAGACTCTGGCTTCTTTTCAGGTGGTCACCTATCTGGACAAACTGCCCGAATATCTGCGCGTCAACGAGATCGATTTGGTCATTTTTACCACCCATAGCATTTCGTACCAATCGATTTTAACCACCATGTCACGCAACAACCGGCCGGGTGTGGAATTTAAACTGGTACCCGGGCATCTGGAATTTATGGTAGGAAAATCCACCATCGATCGTCTGGATACGGATGTGCCGCTGGTGGATATCGAATATGCCTATGGCAGGCCGTTTAATAAGATCATCAAACGTGGGTTTGACCTTGCGCTGTCTTTTTTTCTCTTACTGGTAATGTCGCCGGTAATTATACCCGCGTTGCCGTTCATCATTAAAAAGAGTGAAAAACGCACGCTTTACCTGGGTAATAATAAATCACAAAAAATAACCTGTATTAAAAGCGGCGGGTGGCTTTCGCTGATCCTAAAACTGTGGAATGTGTTCATCGGAAAGCTGTCGTTTGTGGGGGCGCCTCTGGCATTTCACCCCCGGGATGCCTCGCTTTTCGAATATAAACCGGGAATCACCGGACTGGTGCAGTTAAATGCGCATCGCCAAAAAAGCGGATCCACCCGTGAACATTACGAGCTCCATTACCTGAAAAACCAGAGCTTTTTCATGGATATGGAGATCCTTTTGCGCAGTCTGCTTGGTATGTCCTGATCCGGGCAGCGGCTCAGGACATATGTATTTTATGAGTTAAAACAGAAAAAAGTATTCGGGCGAATTTAACTTGACTTTTTGATAGATGATTTTGCGAATGGTTTCGTATTGTAAATACGGATATTCCTGCTGCAAAATCTCGATCGCCTTATTGGTGGGATATTTTTCCCTTAAAATGCGGAAGCGCTCTTTGATCTGAAAATCGCGGACGCCTTTTTCCTTTATGAGATTGTTTTTTACGAGGAATTCAAAAATAGAATCGGGGATGTGAGACCTCAAAGGATTCTTCACCATGTTACACCTCCATCATTGATTAATTGAAAAAAGCGGTAACATTGGTGAGGCTATAAGATCTCCTTTGAATTAATTATAATAACCGTTTAAAAATACTAAGCAATGTTCCGGGAAGCAAGGGAAAAATTTATACCCTAAATGAATTTGCCCGGATTAATGCTTTTCGCTAAATTTTGTCCTTGCCTTAAATTGGCAATGGCGTTATTTGTATTAACAAACGATTTAAACCGGTAAAGGTTTCTTTTTAAAATAAAAATGCGTTAACGGCTGTTTGAAACAGCGGAAAGGTTTAATAG
>CAZJNP010000225.1:0-5152 GCA_964547355.1 uncultured Calditrichaceae bacterium | reverse complement strand
GTATGGAACTTTATTTGATCTTTCGGGAATGGAATAAAGCGGTGGGCGACCAGCCGGTTCTGGTGGTAAACAAACAAGTCCCAAATGGAAACGTCAAAAACCGAGCTGAACGTATCGGTATGAATGGTAAAAACCACATCATAATCATTGTCGCTGTGCAGATCAAAATAATACCATTCAAAGGAACGCATGGTTGCCAGTTATTTTATTAAAACAATTTTTTGTGCCCGGATGATGCCGTCTTCCGAACTTAGTACAATGAAATAAACACCAGAAGTAGTATTGATATCAGTGTCCGTTTTCCCTTGCCAACGCATCTCGTAAACGCCAGGTTTAAAAACGGCATCAGCAATCCGTTTAACTATTTTCCCGCCGGTATCTATTATTTTCACCTCGATCCGCTTTTCTTTTGCAAGGGTGATCTTAAAAACCGTACCATTGTTGAAGGGATTGGGATAGTTTTTACTTAGCGTTACTTGGTCTGGCATTGTATTTATCGCCGGTACAATTTTAATGGTATCATATTGGGTTTTTACTCCGCTATAATCCACATCTTCGAGATAATACCAGTAAGTGTTCTCAGGTTCAATGCCCTCATCTCTATATTGATATTCATGGGTTTCACTGCTCGTCCCTGCGCCCGGGATCATTGAATCATTGATCTTGACATATACTAACCGATCCGGTACCTGCATCCCACCGGAAGCAACCGCTTTGTATAAATTAAATCCCAAGTTGTTAATTTCTGAAGCAGTCACCCATTTTAAGTAATTATTTTTCCCGTCGGAGGTCACGTCAAATGATACAAGCGAAACCGGAAGAGAGCTATCATCCGATTCGCCATAAATTAACACGCGGTAAAGAGTAGGCGTATTTTGAGCATACAGTCGCAATGCATGCGTTCCGCTGGCTAGATTTGTAAGAATTAAAACTGATTTGGGTTCTCCAAATAAACGGTTACCCCAAAATGAGTTTTCCGTATAGTAGCCGTAATCCGTATCATCGATTTGGATACGAAGATCATCATCGGCATTATCATCAAAATCCGAATACTGATAACCGTAATTTGTAGGATTGGGGTCTTCGTCGGCAGAGCCTGATACATAAACGGCTATCTGGCCGCCATTGGTCTGGAAACTAATTGTTTTCCATAAGCTATCGCTAACTGCGGATTTGGTTTCGTTATATTCCTGATTAAAGACAATCCCTCCGGAAGAACTCCCCAATACGGTGACATCGTAAAGCATGGGAGAAGTTTCCCCGTAGAGTTGAATGCTCTTCAGGCCTGCACTTGCACTCTGCTGGAATACCAATGTTTTGGCGCCAGTTCCGGCGGCATCCGCATTAAAAGACGTTGCGGTGTTCCAGCCATAGTCATTTCCGTCAATAACGATACGGAGATCATCGTCTCCGCTTATGGGATTGTTTTGAGCATCCAGATACTGTTCCACGCGAGCGGTTGCCAAAGTTACAATATTTCCGCCAGGAGAATTAAATTCATAATTCTTCCACGGACTTAACAGCGTATCGGTATATATTGCGTTAGGGACTTGTCTTAACAAAAGAATTCCGGTTGGGTTTTGACTTTTATCTAGTTGTGTATTCGGCGTTTCTATTTGGACATAATCAAGAACGATTTCATTCTTTCCTTTCCACTGACGTTTATGAATGTTAATAATATCCGGATCAACGTGTTCATAAACAATGTTATCAACCCAGATATGAAAGGCCATGTCTTCCACAGGCAGGTCCTGAGTAACATAAAGCACCGTATCTCTATCGACCAACATTGCAATGTACGTGGTATCCCTGATTATTTTATACACGTGCCATTTTTGATCGTCAACAATGTTGGTCAGTGTATCTAAATCCGTAAAATGATGTGTTGCTTCCGTTCGCCCATTGGAAGTTTCCGCGCGCCACCAATTCAATCCGGTATAACCTGTTCCTGTGCTATCTAATTCGCGCATAAACCAAGCTTGTCTTTGTAGGTCCGGATATGGTTCGGTGTACCACAGCCCCCACCCTCTGGAACCTAATTTATGTGGATTTAATGCTTTAACGCGTAGCGTGATGGTACAATATTGATAGGGACCGCCAAGGGGAGGATAGCCATCCCATAAAGCCGCATCACAGAAGGGATCATAACTCGTATCCGGATCGACCAAGGAAAAAAGAACAAACCCATCCGAAACGGCCGGCATCGGAGTGGAAGGTCCGTTGTCATACCACCACCAGTTGCGGTTGTCTGTGCCGACAAAATCGTCCCTTTTCAAATCAAGCTGGGCAAAGGCAATACTTGAAAGAATAATAAAAATGAAAATTACACGCAGAAAGCGCTGCATTTGATTCTCTTTGTATCTTGATTATTTTAAATACAAAAGTTTCTTTGAAACAATCAGGCCGCGGGAAGTCTTCATCTGGTAAATGTAAATGCCGGAAGCCGCATCTCTGCCGCTCTGCTCTTTTCCGTCCCAGACCGCTGCGTGTTCCCCTTTGGGATACCGTGCGCTGACCAGGGTTTTAATTTGCCGCCCCGTCAAATCGTACACCGTGATGTCCACAAAATCTTCCGCCGGGATGGAAAAGCGGATTTGGGTGCTACCGTTGAAGGGATTGGGAAAATTTTGTTCTAAGCGGTATTCCTCCGGTAAGCCGGGTTTATCCCAAACGGCGGAGACGGTTTCGTCGTTTTCTCCGTAAATCAACACGCGATATAAATCCGGTGTGCCGTGAGCGTATAGCCTAAGGGTGTGGGTGCCCGGTGTTAAGCTGTCCACAATCAGGACGGACTTTGGCTCTCCGAACAAGCGGTTTCCGTAAAAAGACTGGTCTGTTTTATAGCCATAATCAATGGTATCCAGAACAATACGCAAATCGTCGTCCCGGTTGTCATCAAAATTGGCATACTGATAACCGTAATTGGAAGGCGTGGAATCCTCATCGGCGGCGCCGGAAACGTAAACCGCCACCCAGCCGCCGTTGGTGTTAAATGCGATCTCTTTCCACAGGGAATCGCTTCCGACCGGCCTGGTTTCGTAGTATTCCCGGTCGAAAACGATGCCGCCATGCGGTGCGCCTAAAACCGTAACGTCGTAAAGCAAGGGCGACGTTTCAGCGAACACCTGCACCTGTTGATCGCCGGAAGCGGTTTCTTGTTGCAAAAGCAAAGTCATCCCTCGGGTTCCGGCGGCATCGCCGTCAAACGATTGGGCCGAATCCCAGCCATAATCGGTATCATTTACAATAAAGCGTATATCATCGTCATCACTGATCCGAATGGAATCGTCCCGCAAATACTGCTCCACCCGCCCGGTGGAAAGCAAAACCAAATTGCACTGGGGCGCCGTGAAAGCATACTCCTTCCACAAACCCGTCGCCGCCTCACTGTAAACTTCGTTTGGAACCTGACGCAACAGCTTAATTCCCGCAGGAGATTCGCTCCGATCCAGCGTCCCCTGTGTAAGAATCTGGACATAATCCAGCACCACTTCGTTTTTTCCTGTCCAGCTTCTTTTATAAATATTGATAATATCGGGATCCTCGTGCTCATACACCAGATTATCCACCCAGAGATGGAACGCCAAATCCTCGCTGGGCAGGTCTTCGGTTACGGTCAATACCGTATCCCCGTCGATCATGAAGCGTATGTAGTCGGTCTGTCGGTCGATCTTGTACACGTGCCATTCCATGTCGTCAATTAAAAACGGCAACGTGTCCAGGTCCACATAATGGTGCGTGGCCTCGGTTTTGCCGTTGGAAGTTTCCGCACGCCACCAGTCCAGCCCGGTATATCCGGGCCCGGTGCTGTCCAAAACGCGCATAAACCAGGCCTGCCGCTGGAGATTAGGATAGGGTTCCGTGTACCACAATCCCCATCCTCTTGATCCGAATTTGTGGGGGTTGAGGGCTTTTACGCGCAAGGTAATCACACAATTCTGATAAGGACCGCCAAAATCCGGGTAACCGTCCCAGATGGCGGCATCGCAAAAGGGATCATAGTTGGAATCCGGATCCACCAGAGAAAAAAGCACATACCCGTCAGAAACGGCCGGCATGGGCGTATTGGGGCCGTCGTTGTACCAGCGCCACCAGTTTCTGTTCTTATTTCCGACAAAATCATCGCGTTTGAGATCCAGTTGAGCGGACGATACCGACATCAGTATGAACAACAGCAGGACTATTCTACCAAACTGACGCGTCATGCTAAGGACTTCCTTTTGTTTGATTCATAAAAAAAACGGCTACTATACAATGAGGATCGGCATACTTGAGCGCTTCTTTATAATTAGCGCGCAGATAGTCGTAAACAAATCCCTCATTTTTCTGAAGGATAAACTCCGCAGACAATCCGGTGCCGGTGATTTCATAGAACCACACGCGCCGGTATGGAAAAACCCGCGCCCTAAAAACCCGATCCAAATCTTCCCGTGTAATGATATGCGTTTTAGACTTAAAAATCTGTCTGTATAACTTCTTATCAACCCGGTAGCGATTTAAATCTTTTAAATAAAATTTTGCTCTTACCAAATCAGAGATCGGCAGGACAAGCAGCACATCTCCTTCTTGCCAATTTTCTTTAATAATTTTACTAATCTTCTGCCAATCGGGTTCGGAGCTTCTTACAACAAGATTATTCTTATAAGCGGAAATGGTAAACCCGGAAACAAAAAACAGGGTAATTAAAACGGTAATCAGTTTTTTACTGGAAATCCGCCATAATCCCAACCCCAGTAAAAGATAATAACAGAAAAAGAAAATCATGAAATAGCGGTGAATAAAGATAGGTTCAATTTTTGATATTGTCCACAACACGATAACTGGCAAAACAAATAATGTCAGCAAATATAGAGCAGGATAACGAAAAGCTTTTTCTTTTAGAATCCGTACAAACAGAACAAACAAAAACGATAAAGCGATGAATTGCACGACCAAGCGCAAACTGTTGACCTTAATGTGAAACAAGTTGTATTCCAACACCGAAATTTGAGAGAGTAAATTGCTCCATCCAGGTGCACCGACCAATTTTGCAATCCATTTTGGGGCAAACCCACCGGTATGTATCTGAAAGGCCATATAAGGCAAAATGAGCAAAATAATTATCAACAGTCCCCTGTTTTTTTTGAACCATTTCCGCACCTGCTCTTTAAGG
>CAZJNP010000224.1:0-5168 GCA_964547355.1 uncultured Calditrichaceae bacterium | reverse complement strand
ACCCAAAGGCACCATGCTGCAACACCGCGGGTTGTGCAATTTGACCCGTTTTCAAATCAAAGATTTTGAACTGAATGAAACCAGCCGCGTGCTGCAATTTGCTTCGTTCAGTTTCGATGCTTCCGTTTCGGAAATTTTTACCACTTTGATCAGCGGCGCCACTTTATATCTAGCGGATCGAGAAGATATGCTGCCCGGCCCTTCTTTAATCAAATTATTAAAAGAAAATGAAATTTCCGTGGTCACGCTGCCGCCGTCTGTTTCCATTTTATTAAAGGATGAATCTTTCCCGGCGCTAGAAACGCTTGTCTCCGCTGGAGAAGCCTGTCCCCCGGACCTTGCCTCTCACTGGGCCAAAGGACGGCGCTTTCTAAACGCCTACGGTCCCACGGAAAACACGGTTTGCGCATCCAGTTTCCCTGTCGATGAAGAAATAACAACCGCCCGCGTACCGATCGGTAAAGCCATCGATAACGTACAGCTTTTGGTGCTGGACGATTACGGAAATCTGTTGCCGCCCGGCGTTCCCGGAGAACTGCATATCGGCGGTCTGAACCTGGCGCGCGGATATTATAATCAGCCTGCTTTGACGGCGGAAAAATTCATTCCCAATCCCTATTCCGAAACGCCCGGCGAACGCTTGTACAAAACCGGCGACCTGGCGCGCTATCTTCCGGACGGTAATCTGGAATTCCTGGGCCGTATCGACCATCAGGTCAAGGTGCGCGGATTCCGCATCGAACTGGGCGAGATTGAAAACGTACTGCGCGAGTATCCGGCCGTTGCACAGGCCGTGGTCATGGCCAGACAAACGCCAACCGGAGACCGGAACCTGGTGGCCTACTTGCTCGCTCAAAAGGATGCAACAGTAAACAGCGACGAAATTCGCACGTTTACCGAACAGCGCCTACCCGATTACATGGCGCCGGCGGCGTTTGTGGTCGTGGACGAAATCCCGCTCACACCGAACGGGAAAATCGACTACCGCGCCCTGCCCGAGCCGGACTACGCTTCTCTCCAGGCGGAAGAAGTTTTCACAGCGCCGCGCTCTTCCGAGGAAGAACTGCTGGCCGGGATATTTGCCGACGTGCTGCATCTGGATAAAGTCAGCGTAACGCAGAGCTTCTTTAACTTAGGCGGACATTCCCTTTTGGCCACCCAGCTGGTTTCCAGAATCCGGGACGTGTTCGATGTGGAGATTCCGCTGATTTCGGTTTTTGAAGCGCCGACCGTGGCTCAACTGGTTACCGTCATCGAACAGGAACGGTTAAAGCAAAAGAGCAAGCATCTGCCACCGCTGGAACCCGTGCCGCGCGAAGAAGATATTCCCCTCTCTTTCGCCCAGCAGAGGCTGTGGTTTCTGGATCAGCTGGCGCCTGACAACGCCACCTACAATATTCCCACCGCCTTAAAAATCGTTGGCACGTTTAATCTGAACGCCTTCGAACAAACATTGAATTTTCTGGTGCGGCGTCATGAAACGCTGCGAACCACTTTTGGCAATAAAAATGGAAATCCGGTACAGATCATTAAACCGGAATTGCAGGTGCATCCGCAACTCGTCGATTTAACCGGATTGGCGGAAGCCGAAAAGGAAGCCGAGGCCAGGCGCCTGGCTACCGAAGACGCCATGGAACCGTTCGATCTGGAAATTGGTCCCCTGTTCCGAACCAAAATTTTAAAGCTGGCCGATGACGAGCACGTGGTTCTGTTTAATATGCACCATATTATTTCAGACGGATGGTCGGTCAGCGTGCTCATTCGGGAGTTTGCTTCCGTCTACGACAGTTACAGTAAAGGCGAAACGCCACACCTGCCTGAACTGCGGATACAATATGCTGACTTTGCCGCCTGGCAGCGCGCCTGGCTGGCCGGAGAAATCTTAGAAGAACAAATCAATTACTGGAAATCCACCATCGGCATTAATCCCGAGCCGTTGAATCTGCCCACCGATTATCCGCGGCCACCGGTACAGACATTCCGGGGATCGAGCATCGCGCTGACCTACCCGGAGGCGCTTAAGGACAAATTGCAGAAGCTTTCACGCGAGCAGGGCGCCACCCTGTTCATGACTTTGCTGGCCGCGTTCCAGACGCTGCTGCACCGCTATTCCGGTCAGGAGACCATTCTGGTCGGTTCGCCCATTGCCAACCGCACCCAGACCGAACTGGAAAATCTGATTGGATTTTTTGTCAACAATTTAGTGCTCAAAGGCGAATTCGACGACGACCCAGATTTTAACACCTTGTTGCAGCGCATACGGCAAAATACCCTGCAGGCTTACGCGCATCAGGACCTTCCGTTTGAGAACCTGGTTGAGATTCTGCAGCCGGATCGGGATATGAGCCATGCGCCGATTTTTCAGGTTATGTTCGTCATGCAAAATACGCCGATGGAATCGTTTGAACTCAGCGACATCCGGTTGCAGGCCGTGGAGGCGGAACAAAAAATCGCTAAATACGACCTCTCTTTGATTATGATGGAAACACCGGAAGGGTTGTTCGCCGAATTTGAGTACAACACGGATTTGTTTAAACCATCCACCATCGAACGGTTGCACCAGCATTTTCTGAAGCTGCTGGAACAAATTACCGCAACGCCCGACCGCCCGGTGTCCCTGCTGCCGCTGATTACCGATCGTGAACGGGAATTATTTACCAGCGAATGGAATGTGATTGACGAAACGGTGCCCTTCAATCACTGTGTGCATACGCTGTTCGAATCACGGGTAAACGAAACGCCCAACAAAGAAGCGCTGGTGTACCGGGATTCCAGTTTCACTTTCGCTCAACTCAACAAAAGCGCCAATCGTCTGGCCCGCTATCTGCGCGAAAAGGGCGTAAAACCGGAAACGATTGTGGGCATCTCCATGGAACGCAGTCCGGAAATGATCATTAGCCTGCTGGCGGTTCTCAAAGCCGGCGGCGCTTATCTGCCAATCGACCCGGACTATCCCAAAGAACGCATCGATTACCTGCTCGAAGATTCGCAGGTGCGTTGGCTCATTACCCAAAAGCATTTGCTCGACCGCTTTGAAGACGTTTCCGCTTCATTACTTGTTTACGATGAGTTGGAAAGCGTTCTGGCCGGTTACGCCGCGGATAATCTGCCGAACTGGTCGCATCCGGAGAATCTGGCTTACATCATTTACACTTCCGGTTCCACCGGCAAACCCAAAGGCACCATGCTGCAGCACCAGGGCCTGGTTAATCTGACCTACTCCCTGGGCGGTTTTTATCACGTCAGTCCGGAAAGCCGCACGCTGCAATTCGCTTCGTTCAGTTTTGACGCCTCTGTGGAAGAAATTTTTAATACGCTCGTTAACGGCGCGACTTTGCATTTAATCGACCGGGAAACGCTGCTGTCCGGAACGGGGCTGGTCGAAACGCTGAAGAAATACCGCATCACCAACATTACCTTACCACCATCGGTTTTAGCGGTGCTCTCGCCGGAAGAACTTCCCGACCTGAAGCACGTCACTTCCGCGGGCGAAGCCTGCACGCCGGAAATCGCCAATAAATGGTCTGTGAACCGGACGTTTGTCAACGGCTATGGCCCTACGGAAAACACCGTCTGCGCCACGGTGTACGCGGTAAACGAACCGGTGACCGGCGGTACGGTTCCCATTGGTCGTCCGATTCATAATGTCTGCGTGTATGTGCTGAACCAACAGATGCTGCCGCAGCCCATAGGGGTTCCGGGAGAATTGTACATTGGCGGCAAAGCGTTGGCACGGGGTTACCTGAAGCGGCCGGAACTGACCGCCGAGCGTTTTGTGCCCAATCCGTTTGCTACAGAACCCGGGCAGCGGCTGTACCGCACCGGCGACCTGGCGCGGTTTCTGCCGGACGGAAATCTGGAATTTTTAGGCCGTATCGACGCGCAGGTTAAAATCCGTGGTTTCCGTATCGAGCTGGGCGAAATCGAAGCCGCCATTCAGCAGCAACCCGGCGTGGTGGACGCTGTGGTCCAGGCCTTTAAGGTTTCAGCCAACGAATCCCGTCTGGCCGCTTATTTAATTGTAGCGAACAAAGAACGGTTTGACGTGGATCTTCTTAAAAAACACTTGGCGAATCAACTACCGGATTACATGGTTCCTGCGGCTTTTACGATCATGGATCAGTTTCCGTTAACGCCCAACGGCAAAATCAATTACCGGGCGCTGCCTGCGCCGCATTTCGACGCCCGCGGCGAACTAAAGGAAATGGTTCTGCCACGCACTCCGCTGGAAGGACGCCTGGCGGACATCTGGAAAGAAGTACTGGGAATTAGTTCGATCGGTGTGACGGACAGTTTCTTTGACTTGGGCGGTCATTCGCTGTTAGCGATGAAATTATTAACCGCCGTGGAACAACAGTTGGGCAAGGATGTGAATCTGGTGAATTTCTTCCAGGACGCGACCATCGAACACATGGCCAAAATGATCGAAGAAGAAGATGTGTTCGAATCGGGCGCAAGCCTGATTCCGCTGCGAAAAGGCAATGATGCGCAGCCGGTCTTTTTTGTACATCCCTCGGGAGGCGGCGTGCACCACTATGCCGAACTAGCGAAATTGCTTAATACCGACCGGGCCGTGTACGGCATTCAGGCGCAGGGCCTGGACGGCAAAAAGGAACTGCACAAAACCATCGAAGATATGGCTTCCGCCTACATCCAGACCATCCGTGAAAAACAGGCGCAGGGTCCATACATTCTGGCCAGTTGGTCTCTGGGTGTGATCATCGTGCACGAAATGGCGCGCCAGCTCTCGAACATGGGCGAAAAAATCGACCTGTTGCTGCAATTTGACCAGGGGCCGGACGTGGTGTACGAAAAGCCGAAAGACAACGCCGAAATGCTGGTCAATATGTTCAAACGGTATTTTAAACTGGACGCCGACTATCTGCGCACTCTGGACGAGACTGATCAGTTCAAATTTGTCATCAAAAAAGCGAAGAAACACCGCGTGGTCCCGCGCTACGTCCGGCTGAAGGATTTCAAGCGCTATATAATCGTGAACGAAACGCAGATTCAGGCCTGGCTAAATTACAAGCAAAAACCGTACGACGGCGAAATCGTTCTGCTACGGTCGGAAGAAAACGCCGGGAGCAATCCGCCGGACCTGGGCTGGTCAAAATTGGTTAAAAATGTTCAGATCATCGACGTTCCGGGCGATCATATTAGTATGC
>CAZJNP010000223.1:0-5172 GCA_964547355.1 uncultured Calditrichaceae bacterium | reverse complement strand
GTGTCTATACGCTTGAGCCTTTGAAGTTTTCAGGCCGCTTTGAACCGGATTTTGAGCTTATCCGGAAAGAAGTCTATGAAATTTTAACGCAGGGAAAATTTCCCATTGTGCTGGGGGGTGAACATTCCATCACAGCGGCAGTCGTTTCCGCCGTTAAGGAAAAGTATCCTGAGCTTTCCGTTTTGCAGTTCGACGCCCATTCGGATTTACGGGACACGTACGAGCAGACCGGATATTCCCATGCCTGCGTGATGCGGCGCATCTATGAGCAGGGAATTCCCTTTGTCCAGGTGGGCGTGCGCGCTCAGGATGTCCAGGAAGCGCATTTTGCACGACGGCATCAAATCCCTGTTTACCATGCCTATCAGCTTCATAAACAGGGATTCCGGCCAGAGATACTGGATCATTTGACGGAACATGTGTTTATTACTTTTGATCTGGATTTTTTCGATCCTGCCCTGATGCCGGCTACAGGAACGCCGGAACCGGGTGGCTTTTTCTGGCCGGAAACTATGAAATTCCTGAAGTGGGTGTTCGAAACGAAAAATGTGGTGGGCGCGGACATTGTGGAATTGTGTCCCATTCCCGGCCTGGTGCATCCAAATTTTACAGCCGCCAAACTGACTTACAAATTGATCGGCTTCCGAGAGCGATCATCTTAATGTTTTACAACGGAGTTGTTCATGCAAAAAGTTAAATTTGTTTTTGGGATACATAACCACCAACCGGTCGGAAATTTTGATTTTGTTTTTGAAGAGGCGTATCAAAAATCTTACCTGCCATTTATCGAGGTGTTGGAGCGGCATCCTAAAATCCGCATTTCGCTGCATTTTACCGGTATTCTGCTGGACTGGATTGAACGACATCACCCCGAACTATTGACCAAAGTGCGCGCTATGACCGAACGGGGCCAGCTGGAAATCATGAGCGGAGCATACTATGAGCCGATCCTGGCGGTGATCCCTCATAAAGACCGGCTGGGACAGATCGAAAAATTGAGTCGCAGGGTAAAGGAACTTTTCGGTTACCAGCCCAAAGGCATGTGGCTGGCCGAGCGCATCTGGGAACCGGATTTGCCCACCACTTTGGCGCAGGCCGGTATTAAATACACCGTCATCGATGACACCCATTTTAAATATGCCGGACTGACCGACGAAGAACTGGATGGTTACTATCTTACAGAAAACCTGGGTGATGTGGCGGCTATTTTTCCGATAAGTAAACATCTGCGTTATACCATTCCCTTTCAGAATCCGCAGGAGACCATCAACCATCTGCGCGAGAAAAGTTCGCCGGAGGGGCAGACGATCGTGGTATTTGCGGATGACGGCGAAAAGTTCGGTGTTTGGCCGGATACTTATCGTCATGTGTATGAAAACGGTTGGCTGGAGAATTTTTTTACCGCCATAGAACAAAACCTGGATTGGATTGAGATGGTGCATTTCAGCGAAGCACTATTGCAAGCGGCGCCGGTGGGGAAAATCTACCTGCCTACGGCTTCTTACGCCGAGATGATGCACTGGTCGTTATTTCCCAAGACCTTTCATCTCTATGAACAGTTCGAGCGTTTGCTGGAACAGCGTGATTTGTATGAACAATACGGCATTTTTGTGCGCGGCGGGTTTTGGCGTAATTTCATGACCAAATATCCCGAAGTAAACGTGATGCACAAAAAAATGCTGCGGGTCAGTAAAAAATTATGGTCGCTTCCGGCAAAAGACCGCAAGCAATTGTCTGCGGCGTTTGATCATCTCTGGGCCGCCCAGTGCAACTGTCCCTATTGGCACGGCGTATTTGGCGGAATTTATCTGAGCCACATCCGTTTTGCCATTTTTCAGAATCTGATTCAGGCCGAAAAGCTGCTGGACGCTTTTTACAACAGGGAAAAGACTGCGGTGGCATTACAGGATTTCGATGTGGACGGGCATGCGGAAGTGCTGATAGAAACCCCGGTGCACAACGCCTATTTTAAGCCCCATTCCGGCGCAACGCTGTTTGAATACGATTTTAAACCGGCCGAAAAAAATCTGCTGGACACCCTGACCCGGCGCGAGGAAGGGTACCATGAAAAATTGAGATTCGCCAAAGTGGTAGGTCAGGAATCCGAGCCCAACGATGACGGGCAGGCCGCCAGCATCCATGACCTGGTGCTGGCCAAGGAACCCAATTTGATGGAATATCTGAATTACGACTGGTACGAGCGCAAATCGTTCATCGACCACTTTTTAGGCGCGGACGCCACGCTTGACAATTTCTCCAAGGCCAAATACCGCGAAGAAGGAGATTTTGTCAATCGTCCGTATGCTTTAAAAAAGAAACAGGTAAACCAGCAGGGAGCGTTTTTACGGTTTCAGCGGGACGGTCATTTATGGCGCGAGGGCGGTCCGGTGCCGATTACCGTGCGTAAAGAATTGCAGGTATCCGGGCAGTCGGGGCTGATCAAGGCCCGGTACACCATAAGCGCAGAAAGCGCCAATCCCATCTCCTTAATCTTTGCGGTGGAATTTAACTTCGGGCTGCAAGCCGGACATGCGCAAGACCGCTATTACTACGACGAAGCAGGCCGATTAAAGCCGGATGCTTTTCTTGATTCTGCCGGCATTCTGAAGGACCGCCGCTTTCTCGGGCTTAAAGATGAATATCTGCGCCTGAACATCCGTCTGCACACCGATCAGACCGCCGAAATATGGCGTATGCCCGTGGAAACCATTTCTCTTTCGGAAGCCGGATTTGAACGCGTTTACCAAAGTTCCACGGTGCTTTTTGTATGGCGTTTGACGTTGGTCGGTGAATGGCAGGTTAATCTGCGCCATGAGGTGGATTTAATTACACCGTAACAGGCGGGGACGGGATTGTTTATTGCTTGTTTTTTTTTTTTTTTGCAGCGTTACCGCAACAGCATAGACCATTGCTCTGTGCAACCACGGATTTAAAGGAGCGCATAATCGATCTTTGCGCATTTTAGCGGATTAAAACCAATATATTTATTCAATTAAAGAGGGTTACAGTGACCATGGTAACGTTATTTCTGGGATTCTTATTTGGCGCCATATTACAGTATGCGCATCTGAACAAATTTGATGTAATCAGCGGATTAGCCATCAGAGAAAATTTTGGTGTGGCCAAGGCCATTGCCCTGGCCATAGGAATCGGAGCCATTTTGCTTAATATTGAAATCTCTCTTGGCTTAGCTTCGTATCATATTAAACCTTTTGTCTTAGGAGGGCTAATATTAGGCGGATTAATTTTTGGTGCTGGAATGGCAATTTTGGGATATTGTCCTGGCACCTTGGCTGTCTCTTTGGGTGAAGGGTCTGTGGACGCTTTGATCGGGATTATCGGAGGTTTAGTAGGAGGATTCATTTACACGGTCATTCTGCCTTTTATTCAACCTATTTTAGGGCCAAATTTAGGTAAATTGTCCTTAAATTCATTAGTAGGTACAAACGGGTTATTCTTTGTCCTGCTTTTTGGTTTGGGGATAGTTTTCATCTTGTCGGCTTTTGCGCTTCAGAAAATCGATCCCAACAAAGAGAAGCGCTGGATCGTTTCCGGCGTAGCGCTGGCTTTCCTGGAGTTGCTGGTATTTTCGTCATTGGCCTCCAACCGGCCCATCGGCGCTTCAACCACCTATCCGTATCTTGGCGATCTGCTTGCCGGGGCCACAAACAATGCCTATTTCACTAAAATTAAAGTGCCCGGACATTGGGAGTTAATTTTTTTAACGGGTGCTTTTTTGGCCGGGTTGATGATTTCTGTTTTGAAAAAAGATTTTAAAATAACGCTCATTCATGGCAACTGGAATCGATTTAAGGGAAATGCTCCCGCCAAACGCATCGTGTGGTCGTTGGCGGGCGGCTTTCTTTTAATTTTTGGCGCCAGGATGGCCGGGGGCTGCACAAGCGGGCACATTTTATCCGGCGGAATGCAGTTGGCTTTTAGCAGCTTAACCTTTGCTGTGTTTGTTTTTGCCGGACTGTTAGGAACCGGCCGTTTATTTTACAAAGCAGAAAATCGCGGCTAATCCGGAAGAATCATTTGGCCGCTAACAATACGGGTTAAGGACAGACATGAAGCCCTGGTTGTGGTGGCGGAGAAGAGACTTTAAAAAACCGGACGAAAACGAGAAAGATGAAATGAAGGTAAAAAATTACAGACAAATAATAATCTTATTACTGGCCGTGGTGGCGGCCTATTACATCGCCAACTGGCGGGAGGTGGCTTCGTTCTTTCCCGGCTCGGGTTATCTGAGCCGCAGTCAGGCCGAAAAAAAGATTGACGAAGTGTTGCGCTATGTGGACCGCTATTACGTGGATTCTGTGGATTGGCAGCAATCCACCAGAGGCGCCATTGACGGTTTGTTAAAAACGCTGGATCCACATTCTGTCTATTTTACTCTTGAAGAAGTGAAACAGAACGAAGAGAATTTTTTAGGCAGATATCAGGGAATTGGCATACAGTTTGATATTTTGGATGGATACATAACCGTCATTGCCGTCATTCCCGGGTCGCCGTCCGAAAAGGTTGGTTTGCAGGCCGGTGATAAAATCATCAAGATAAACGGGAAAACCGCAAAGGGGATAACGACATCTCAGGTGCCAAAAAAGCTTAAGGGACGTCCGGGAACCAAAGTCACTGTGACCATCAAACGGCCGGGTGTCAAAAAGCCGTTTGACGTGACCATTGTTCGGGA
Organism: uncultured Calditrichaceae bacterium; assembly: GCA_964547355.1. Lineage (GTDB taxonomy): Bacteria > Calditrichota > Calditrichia > Calditrichales > Calditrichaceae > CAZJNP01. The sequence continues at coordinate 479 of CAZJNP010000223.1, read as the reverse complement.
TGATATTCCCATCTTTACAATCAATACCCATTTTATGATTGACGATTCCACCGGGTACGTGTGGGTGAACCGTTTTGCCAGCAAAACCGCAGACGAATTGGAGCAGGCCTTGCGTGATCTGGAACGAAAGGGTATGCGGCGGCTGATCCTGGATTTACGCGACAACGGCGGCGGATTTCTGCAACAGGCAGTGCGTGTAGCGGCTAAATTTATTCCAGGTCATCGAAAAGTAGTGTCTACGCGCGGACGACTATCCCGTTTTGATGAAGATTTTTACACGGATGATTTTGGTATGACCAGAACCCGCGACTGCCCCCTGGTGTTGTTGATCGACCATGGCACAGCCAGCGCCGCTGAAATTGTGGCCGGTGCCATTCAGGATTACGACCGTGGTCTGATTGTGGGAACGACCAGTTTCGGCAAAGGACTGGTGCAGAACGAATTCGAATTAAACGACGGTTCCAGAATCCGATTAACGG
>CAZJNP010000222.1:0-5201 GCA_964547355.1 uncultured Calditrichaceae bacterium | reverse complement strand
TTTTTTTTCAAGCAGAAGACGGCATACGAGATTTCTGCCTGTCTCGGGGGCTCGGGGATGTGTATAAGAGGCAGGTGTATGGATTCAAACAACTTGTTGAACTTTTCTCCGATATTGAAAATGGTGAATTTGTCAAACAGATGTAAGAGAATCTTAAACGGTCTGTTATGGATGATCAGCGCAAAGAATCCGATGATGACCACAAACAGCACGACCGAAACCAACAGCAAACGACGACTATGGAAACGCTGCGAAACGAGAAACAGGGCGACAATAGCCAAAAACAAAGTAGCGGCTATCCCGATCATACGCTCAATGATCACACTGGCAAAACTGACCGTACGATCGTTAGTATCCTGATTTAACTTAAAAATGCGCATCACATCGCCGCCAATACTGGTGGGCAAGAAGTTATTGAAAAACATACCAATCAGATAGAATCCGGCCAGGCGGCGCAATTTTAGTTCCGCTCCATAAAAGCGTAATAATATCCGCCATCGCATGGCCATTAAAAAAACCGATAGAATTGTAAAAGCCAGCGCCAGCAGCAAGTAGGTCACACCCCGGACAGTACGGATTCCGGCTAAAACCTGAATTACTTTTTCAGGATCCGCTTTCAGGATTAAATATAAAAGCAGCGATAACGAGATCGCTGCTTTAGCTATATTTTTAATATGTCGCATCAGTTCCGCTCTTTAGCCTGTCTCTTTATCGATTCCATAATACGCTTGGCATTCTGATCCTTGGGATGCATTTGCAACCATAATTCCAGTGCGTTCACCGCCTTTTCGGATTCTCCAAGCATCTGGTAATTGCTTAACAGTAAGCTAAGTACCTGCGGATCACTGGGATTTAGTTCATAGGCTTTTTCCAGCAATTTACGGGCGGCCTGCGGTTTACCGAATTGTAGCAGATGCCGTGCAATATAGGGCAATTCCGGAACCCGGGAATCGTCATTTAGCAGGCTATCGCGATAGGAGGAGTCCGCTAATGCGTAAAAGGCATCCTTGATCATCCGGATTTGAGGACTGGTCCAGGGAATCACATCGGAGCGAATCTTTCTTTCCATAAAGGCGAGCACTTCTTTTACCTTATCTTGCTTCCCTGTGATCGTATAATACCGGGCCAGCTCAATAAACGCGGAACGGTAATTCTGCAACAGAGTTTTTATATTCCGATTAAAATAAACCTTGGGGTTATCCAGGTTGCGGTATTTGTACACATGGAGCAGATTTTTCTCCAGGTTAACCGGCGAAATATTCCAATTTTTATACGGTACCAGTTTCATAACCAACCCATCCATACGCAGGTACCTTTTCAGCTCTCCAAGCTGGTTGCTCTGCGGAACTGTTACCGCAAAATAGATCGGTTTTTTCCAGCGATTGGCCGCAATGATATTCATAATCATATAGTCCTGCGTACGCAGTAAACCGCCGTAGCGGGTTTGAATGGGCGGTTTAAGTTCAAATTCGATTTTATCCGGCAGAGATAAATTTTTCATTTTAAATTGATTTTCGAATTCCACTTTGGCCTGTGCCGCCACATTTTTTGGAACGCGGATGGAAACCTTTTGCTTTTTCCAGGGGCGAACCCCTACCCGATCAATTTCGGCGTCGCTCATGCGCATGGGCACTTTAGGCGACAAATCGCGCAGCTGATAGATGTACCAATCCGTGTTCAATAAACTTAAATTTACGATACGCACGTCCGTACGGATACCTTCCACCTCCTGGAGGTACCATAGAGGAAAGGTATCATTATCACCATTGGTGAACAGGATTCCGTTGGGCTCGCAGGACATCAACATATTATAGGAATAATCCCAGGCCACGTAATTCCCGGAACGGTTATGGGAATGAAAATTCTTGGCCAGCATTTGCACCGGAACTGCAAAAAGAAGCACTGCAAATACAGTGTAAATAACCGCCGGTTTTAGTTTTTCTGTAGATTTTATCACATAGTCCTTGAGCAGTTCCATAACGCCCATAAAACCAAGCCCGATCCAGATGGAATAGGCGAAAAAGCTGCCCACATAACTGTAATCCCTCTCTCTGGGCTGCGGATCCGGCTGATTCAGATAAAGGACAATGGCCAGACCCGTCATAAAAAACAGGGCCATCACCGCCAATGCATGTTTGGGATCACGCCGGAAATGCCAGTAAATACCGACCAACCCCAGCAGAAAAGGTAAAGCCCAGAACTGTCTCGGGTCCACATTGGTCTCATCGTCGGACATGCCGATGAACTGCCAGTTAAAATAGCGGATATACATTTTCTTGATCTGGTAGGTCCAGAAAAAATCCCATACAGAATCATATTTCTTTGCGTTTTCAGAAGACTTCCAAACACCGTAACGATCGGTAACCGAATGTTCTCCGTACTGTTCGCGTTCGATATAGCTCACGAAATTTTTAAGCGTTTCCGGATTATTCTCATCGATATTAGGATTCAAATTGGAGCGAATGTATATGGTGGTATAGGTTGAGTATCCGATCGAGATCAATAAAATTGAGGTAAAAACAATGGAATAAACCGTTTTTTTATTGTTAATCGCCCAGGCGGCTCCCCAGAAAATGACGATAAAGAATAAGGCCAAACCAAAGGCGCCGAATTTTAAGGCCATTATCGGTACGTATTTGACCATTCCGGGATAAATAGCCAGCATGATGATCACGGTTATGCCGGTCATGTACAAAAAGGATTTTATATTGAAATCATACTTTTTGTAGTAGTACACCATTGCCACAAACGGAAGGGCTAACACGTTCAGCAAGTGGACGGCGATCGCAAGGCCGATCAAATATGCAATCATTAACAAATAACGCTCATTCCCGGGTTGATCGGATTTGGTGGCCCAGACCAGGATTAACCAGACAATCAATGAAGTAAACAACATGGAGGCCGCGTACACTTCGGCTTCGGCCGAATTAAACCAGAAACTATGGGTAAATGCAAAGGCCAGTGAACCGATAATACCGGAAAAAATCGCCATTAACCAATCGGTTTTGCTTTCCAGTGTGCCTTTCCACTGCTGGATGAGATGAACGATGATCAGATACAGCAGCATTACGGTTAAGGAACTGGAGAACACGGAAATCAAATTTACACGGAAGGCAATATCGTGTCCAATCGGTAGGAGTGTCATTACCCGCCCTACCAGGAGAAACAACGGCGCGCCGGGGGGATGAGGAACAGCTAATCGGTAGCTACAGGCAATAAATTCACCGCAGTCCCAGAAGGACATGGTAGGCGCCACAGTCATGAGATAAATGATACTTGTAAATACAAAAATCAGTCCAGCAACAATGCGATTCAGCTTTTGCATGTGGTTACCCTTCTATAGTTAAAATATCTTTCGCTTTTAACGCCAATCCCGGGAAAAATATCCCATTATTCCCTTATCTTTGAAAAAATTTTAAGCTAATGAAATTGTCCATGTTAAGCAAGGAAATTGTTGTTTTCGAGCATTGGAGCACTGTCCATTACATGGTAAAATTTGAATCATGAAAGGTAAATGGAAAGGCAAAAAGTAAAATGCCATAAAAAAAAGGGGAACCCGCTACGAGGCGAATTCCCCTGCTGAGGGAGGACATCTTTATTTGGTCATGGCAATAACTTCATCCGTGGTTTTCTGAACTGCGGCAGCGGAATTCTTAAACGCTTCCATTTCCTGTTCCGTCAAATCCATTTCGATGATCTTTTCCGCGCCATTTTTACCGAGTACAACCGGAACGCCCACATAGAGTCCATTGACGCCATATTCACCCTGCAAATATGCGCTGACCGGCAGGATTTTCTTTTTGTCGTAAACGATGGCTTCGGCCATTTCCAGCGCGCTCTGGGCCGGAGAAACAAAAGCAGACCCGGTACCGAGTAGTTTTACCACCTCACCGCCGGCCTTGCGGGTACGTTCTTCAATAGCGTCCAGTTTTTCCGGAGAGACAAATTTTTCCACCGGCATTCCGGCAATGCGGCATGCTGAACGAATCGGAATCATGGAATCTCCGTGCCCACCTAAGACCATGGCCTCCACATTTTCCACACTCACCCCGGCTTCCTGGGCGATAAAATAACGATAACGGGCAGAATCCAGCACTCCGGCCATTCCCATCAGCCGTTCGCGAGGCAACCCCAAGTTCATATGCAAACGATACACAATGGCATCCAGTGGATTAGCAATGGAAATAACGATCGCGTTTGGACAGAATTTCTTAATCCCTTCGCTGACCGCATCAGTGATTTTCAAGTTGGTGGTTAAAAGCTCTTCCCGCGACGGCAAAGTTCCATCCGGACGGGCGGTGCGCGGCACACCGGCGGTGTTGATGACCAGGTCTGCGCCTTCTAATACGTCGTACTCTTTAGAACCTTCCACCTGAACGTCGCTGCGAATAACCGGTGAGCCCTCGGCGATATCAAGCGCTTTCCCTTTCGCCAGATCCGGGCCTTTGATATCCACCATGGCCACATTCCTGGCGTAGCGACTCTGCACCAAAAGCTGTAACAGAACGCCTCCGATATTTCCCCCGCCGATAATACCAATTTTATTTAACATTTGTTTCTCCTTTGTGTTAAATACTGGGATGTCAAATTGAATGCCCTAAGTATTCATCCATACCCCAGGCACCAGAATTTAACAAGCCTAACTTATAGATTCAAATAAAGCGGACGTTTTTATAAAAAAACTACCAGACGCCTTCCATTACATATTCATGAATTGCTTTAGCGGCCTTCCTTCCGGCGCCCATGGCCAGAATCACAGTGGCGCCGCCCGTTACGATGTCTCCCCCGGCAAACACGCCCTTCTTACTGGTTTTCATCGTTTCCTGATCCACTACAATGGTTCCCCGCCGGCTCATCTCGATATCAGGCGTCGTCTGTGGAATAAGCGGATTAGCCCCATTGCCAATGGCAATCACTGCCACATCAATATCGATGACAAACTCTGATCCTTTAATGGGAATGGGTCGCCTGCGGCCAGAATCGTCCGGCTCGCCCAGTTCCATTTTAATCAGCTTAACTGCCTTTAGCCATTCTTCTTCATCGCCGATAAACTCCACCGGATTATGCAAAATCATAAACTGCACGCCTTCTTCCTTGGCATGTTTAATTTCCTCAACCCTGGCCGGCATCTCTTTTTCCGAGCGGCGGTAAATAATGTAGGCATTTTTAGCGCCCAGCCGTAAAGATGTGCGCACCGCATC
>CAZJNP010000221.1:0-5251 GCA_964547355.1 uncultured Calditrichaceae bacterium | reverse complement strand
CCCGCGGAACCGGGGGCGTGTACAGGCGCGGAGGGACGGTTGTAAGGATGGGGGGCCATTGTTCACCGTTGGCAAAGCGGCGGGGGTATGTGGACCGTCCGTAAAGATGAAACCGGGGACGCCGCTGTTTGTTACCGCGGTTTAAAACAGGCCGCCGACTTGCGCGCTTCTCTTTTGGATCAGCATCAAACCAACGCCTATCGGGTAGTGAACGGCGAGTCTGACGGATTGCCGGGCTTAATTGTCGATCGCTACGGAAAAGTTCTGGTGGTTCAGTTTCTTTCCGCAGGCAGCGCATACCATAAAGAATCCATCGTGCACGCCTTAAAGGATTTATTCCCGGAGGCGTCCATTTATGAACGCTCCGACGCCGATGTGCGCCGCAAAGAGGGACTGCCTCCTGAAGCGGGACTTTTAGCCGGCGAAGCATTTGATTCATTGGTCGAAATCAAGGAAAATAACCTGCGTTTTCTTGTGGACATCTGGCACGGTCACAAAACCGGTTTTTATCTCGACCAGCGCGTGAATCGCGAACTTGCCGGCCAAACGGCCAAGGACAAAACCGTGCTCAATTGTTTTTCCTACACCGGCGGATTCGCGGTTTACGCGTTAGCCGGCGGCGCCAAACAGGTGGTGAACGTGGATACTTCCCGGTCCGCTCTGGACCTTTCTCTGGAAAATATTAAGCGTAATGGGCTAGATACTGACCGCTGTACACATTTGACCGGAGATGTCTTCCAGGTATTGCGCCGCTTTAAATCCGAAGATCGGCGATTCGATATGATCATTCTCGATCCGCCCAAATTTGTCTTTTCCGCCAAGGATTTGATGGCCGGCAGCCGCGGTTACCAGGATATTAACCGGTTAGCGTTCGAACTGCTGAATCCTGGCGGCTTGTTGTTCACCTTTTCCTGTTCCGGGCTGATGAAACGCGAGCTCTTTCAAAAAATCGTGGCCGATGCCGCACTGGAAGCGGGCAGGAAAGGGACGATCCTTCGGTTCCTCCAGCAAGCAGCCGATCATCCGGTGGCGCTTTCTTTTCCGGAGGGTTTTTACCTGAAAGGTCTTTTGGTGGGGGTGGAGTGAAGAAGTAAATGAGGTATAGGGTATAAAGGAATAGGGGATAGAGATTCACTCCGGCTGGTTTTTTCCTTATACCTTTATGCCCCAACCCACTACCGCAGCTTGGCCAAATACTCTTTAGCATGGGGGGAATAAACACCGCGTACGATCAGGAAACGATACGTCTTCCAGGATTTCATTCGTTCAAATGCCTCTGTTTCTGTAGTCTGACCCACTCGGATTTCCTTTAATACACCCTTTTCAAAGGTGATGACACCCGTTTCTTTTCCTGCGTCTATCAAGGCATAACCGGATACCCGTTCCTGTTCACAGTATTGGATTACTTCTTCGATACCAAACGTACGATGGGTACCCTGCAAAACAATACTGCTTTTCAATTCCGTCCACTGGTAAGAATGGACGATCGCCTCGATTTTTGCCAGCAGTAATTCGTTATCGATGGGTTTTTGCAGATAGTCGATAGCGCCCGACTGGTAGGCGTCTATATGGAATCCTTTGGCATTAACCGCCGTAAGAAAGATGAATGGCGTGGTCAAATGGCCGGGCAGTTTACGTACCTGCTTCAGAAACTCCAGTCCGTCCATAATCGGCATATTGAGATCGGCAATGATTAATTCGATCTTTTTATTTGTAAAGCGCAAAAAGGAAAGCGCCTCCATGGCGCTAAGAAACGGGCTTACATAATAACCTATTTTTCGAAGCAAAAGTGAATACATCTCTGTTGTGCCGGGTTCATCGTCCACAAAAAGAATGTGCCCTTTATAATCCATAAATATAAATCCAGAATTGCGTTTTAAATTGCCTACCTTTATTCAGCTTACTATCGGTTTAAGTCCTGTTTTCTTGAAAAAAAAGTAAAGAGGGCTAATAGAATTCTACGGTGTAATCGATCAGCCTTTTCTCTTGATAGATAAACTTAGCGGAAAAGATTTTTTCTTGATCCAACCAGGGCAGAAATATCCGATCCCCTTCCCAGAGCGGAAGTTCCAGCAGTTGGTCGTTATCCACCCATTTTAGAAAGCCTTCCGGTGATTCAATCAGACGACCCGAGAAGCGGTCAATCAGAAATACAAAAACATACCAATCCTTACGCCCGTCAAACATGGGGAAAGTCAAAAAACCTTTCAGGATTAAATGTTCGGCTTTTAGGCCGGATTCTTCTTTCACTTCGCGGATGGCGCATTCCTCAGGCGTTTCGCCCGCTTCGAGCTTACCGCCCAGACCGTTCCATTTCCCATGGTGCATGTCGTTTTGTTTTTTAACGCGATGCAACATCAAGGTTTGCCGGCCATTGCGCACATAGCATAGAGTAGCCAATTGAATTTTATGTGCCATCGTCATTCCGTTCCTTGTTTAACCGAAAATATTCTCCGGCTGGTCAGTCCCGCGCGCGATTTAATTATTTTTGCATTTATCGGTTTTTGTTAATGCCTGCTTAATCGCATGGGCTAATTTCTGTGGCGTAAATGGCTTTTGGATAAATGTTACGTTTTTATCGAGGATACCGTTGTAAAACATGGTATTATCGGTATATCCGGACATAAAAACCACTTTTAAATCCGGTAGCTTTGTACATAACTTACCCGCCAATTCCTTTCCGCTCATCTTCGGCATGATGACATCGGTCAGCAGCACATCAATAGAGATATTTTTCTGTGCGGCTAAACGCAAAGCCTCTTCCCCATCCTGAGCTACGATCACAGAATAGCCGTAATTTTTAAGGCCCTCCAGCGCTAGCTCGCGCACGGCCTGTTCGTCTTCGACTAATAAGATAGTTGCCTCTCCATGTAAATCTTCTTCCGTAAACGGGGGTACGCTTTGTTCCTCTGTCAGGTCTTCCACCACCGGGAGATACACTTTAAAAGTGGTACCCTTACCGAGTTCGCTGTACACCCAGATGTTGCCTTCGCTTTGTTTGACAATACCGTAAATGGTCGATAATCCCAGGCCGGTTCCTTTCCCGTTTTCTTTGGTGGTAAAAAATGGTTCAAATATATGTTCCAGATTTTCTTTTGATATTCCTGTGCCGGTATCGGTAACAGCAAGCATCACATGCCATCCCGCGCGCGCGCTTTTATGCCTTTTAACATACGATTCATCCAGAAAAACATTCTGCGTTTCGATGATTAAATTGCCGCCGGTCGGCATGGCATCACGCGCATTAATACATAAATTCATAACCACCTGTTCCAATTGTCCCGGATCTGCTTTTACATAACGAAGATCAGATGCTAATACCATTTTTAAATTAACATCCTCGCCGATCAAACGGCGCAACATTTTACCCATGTTGTTCAGCACTTCATTAACATCCAGAAGTTTGGGCTGGAGTACTTGCTTTCTGCTAAAGGCCAGTAATTGGCGGGTAAGGTCCGCCGCCCTTTTCCCTGCGGCTTCAATCTGCTCCAGATTTGAAAAAACAGGGTGCTGCGGTTGGATTTTTGCAAACCCTAATTGACAATAGCCTAAAATGATGGTAAGAAGATTATTAAAATCGTGAGCAATACCTCCGGCCAATCGTCCAACAGCCTCCATCTTTTGTGCCTGCCTTAGTTGAGACTGTAACTCCTGCATTTCAGAAATATCCCTGGCCACACCAATCATCGCGACCGGCTCCCCTTTTTCATTTTGAATCACTGAAGTGGACAGATAAATGGGGAAGACCGTACCGTCCTTGCGCATATTATATATTTCCCCTTCCCACCCGCCATCCAGCGTTTTTTCCCTAATATCGTTTCTGCTCTCCGCATTGTTTACCGGCGCTCTGAGAATATCAACGGATTCCCCGATCAACTCTTCCGAGGAATAACCGTAAGCTTTCAGGAAAGCATCGTTCACAAATAGCAGGCGGTCTTCCATATCGGTAATGGATACAAATTCCCGTACACTTTTAAGAGCCAGTGCCAGCATACGCAGTTCTTCTTCCATCTTCTTTCGGTCGGAGATGTCGATCCAGGAGCCGACCACGCGTACTGCTTTACCCTGCTCATCAGAAATAACCCTGACCGAATCCTGCATCCAAATGTAATTACCATCGGCACGTAAAAAACGGTATTCGTGTAAAAAATCCTCACCCCGGAATATTTTTTCCTGATTCTTTTCAGCTTGCACCCGATCCAGCGGATGGATTTTATCTAACCACCAATTCGGCTTGCCTAAATAATCCTGCGGTTTATATCCCAGAATGGTCTCAATATTTTTGCTCACAAAAACAGGTGTTAGTGTGCGCTCTTTAATTTCCAGTACATAAATACTGGCCGGACTGGATGCTAATAACTCTTCCAGTCGGCGGTTTGTTTCTACCACCTCTTTTTCCGCTTTTATGCGCAAAGAAATATCTTTAGTAACTCCGACGTATCCGGTCACCTTACCGTTGGCGTTCATCAAAGCCGAAATATTTGCTTCCGTATAGAACACCTCCCCGTCCGACCGGATAGAACGGTATGGCCTGTCTGTAAATGTATGCTTTTTAATCCTTTTTTTCTGATCACACATCACTATATTTCGGTCGTCGGGATGGATAAAATCCGTTACCGACCGACCGATTACTTCCTGTTTGTCCTTATACCGGTACATTTTAAGCATAGAAGAATTAACATCGACAATTCGTCCATACAAATCAGTAACGGCAACAGCATCGGGAATGGTGTCAAAAATAAGCCGCAATTTTTCTTCCGATTCGGCAAGTTCGGCTTCCAATCAGGCCCGTTTTTGTTCCTCTTCCAGTTTTTCCAGACCAAACCCCAGGTCTTCGGTCGCTTCTTTCAGCAGGCGGATTTCTTCCTCGTCGAAAAAATTTACTTCTTCCGAGTACAGATTTAAAACGCCCACGACATTTTTGTACATCATGATCGGAAAAGCCGCCGATGAACGGAAGTGCCTTTTTAATGCCGCTTCACGCCAGGGCTCATAAAGGGGATTATTCGCAAGATCGTTAAAGATCACCGGTTTTTTCTTTTTAATCGCTTGGCCGGTCGGACCTTTTCCGTATTTTGAGCGATCGGCTTTTATTTTGATCTCTTGTAAATAATTTCTGCCTTTACCGCTCTGGCAAACAAGTTTTATTTCTTTGTTTGCGCTTTCGATCATACCGATCCAGCAATTGGACAACCCGCCCTCTTTTCCCATCTTTTCGCTTTCCGCTTTACAAAGTTTCTTTCGCTTGTTT
>CAZJNP010000220.1:5071-5271 GCA_964547355.1 uncultured Calditrichaceae bacterium | reverse complement strand
CCAACCCCTATCCCCTTCCCTAATGTATTAGGGAAGGGGAACTAAAGGGGAAGGGCTAGCGTTTTTGCCGATTTCACTGTTTCTGAAAATCTATTTTGGACAAGTGTGAATTTAACCATAAAAAAATCTGAAACCTATGTTTGCGCTCAGGCTTATATTTCTGTGAGCCAGCGGAGATTCGTACCAAAGGCATCCCTGAC
>CAZJNP010000220.1:0-4971 GCA_964547355.1 uncultured Calditrichaceae bacterium | reverse complement strand
CCTGAAAACGGTGCGCATTCTCAGGCTTATATTTCTGTGAGCCAGCGGAGATTCGTACCAAAGGCATCCCTGACGGGAAACTCCGGCACCAACACCGGATGTAAGAACTACTCAACAATAAAGAAAAGACTGTAATGAGAATCCAACAATCACCAATCGCTTTTCGTGGAATCCCTGTAATTCGTGGACAAAAAAAAAGCCTGAAAACGGTGCGCATTCTCAGGCTTATATTTCTGTGAGCCAGCGGAGATTCGAACTCCGGACCAACGGCTTAAAAGGCCGCTGCTCTACCAGCTGAGCTACTGGCTCACTTGCAAATGAGACGCCAATTTTACGAACATTTTCTAAACATGTCAAATAAAATTCTGCTCTTTTTCCGCTTAAAAAAAATAGTCTCAAACTTCGCTGTTTTTTATCAACGTTCTTTACGCGCCGGCCTTGTTTTTAAGATAATCATTGGTGATTTTAACCACCACGCCCGAAAGCCCCAGCAAACCGATTAAATTTGGAAAGGCCATCAAACCGTTGAAAACATCCGCCATAGTCCACACCAGATCCAGTTGCGCCACTGTACCGACTAAAACGTAAACACCGAAGGTGCCGCGGTACAGCGTGGTAATCGTGGACAAATTTGGTCGCGCCATATTGTCTTTGATTTTCGCCAGCACAAATAGAATGGTCAACACCAGAAAAACAAGCAGAATAAAAGAATTTTTTTCTGTCTGCCACACAATACCAATCGGAGCCAAAAGAGCCGCGATCAGAAGATACATGATAAACGTGCGCGTTTTCTGCCCCACCTCGGTGATGAATTCCAGCGATTTTTCACCGTAATAACTCCAACCCAGAATGGTGGAATACGCAAACAGCACCAGACCGATAGAAACCACATATCCACCGATTTGTCCGGATAGCGCTTTTGTAAAGGCAGCCGACGTTAAATCCGCGCCAGTCAGCTGCGGATCGCTCATCCATAACCCGGAAACGATAATTGCAAATCCGGTTAAAGAACAAATGACAATCGTGTCGATAAAGGTCTGAGTCATGGAGACCAGTGCCTGGGTAACGGGATGCTTGGTAATGGCCGCTGCCGCCGCAATAGGCGAACTCCCCAGACCGGATTCATTGGAAAATACGCCGCGCGCCACACCCCAGCGGATGGTCAGCATTACCGAAGCGCCTAAAAATCCACCGGCTGCGGCCGTACCAGTAAATGCGCCTTCCATAATCAATTTGAAAATATAAGGGATTTGATCGTAGTGAATAATAAGAATTACAATCGCGCTGATAAAGTAGAAGACGATCATGATCGGCACCAGAATACCGGTCACCTTGCCGATGCTTTTGATACCGCCCACAATGACCAGAATGGTAAGTACCATCAAAATAATACCGGTCCAGGCGTGTGGAATTTGAAAGGTGGAATCGAGTGCCTCTGCCACAGAGTTGGACTGCACCATATTGCCAATGCCGAAGGCCGCCACTGCGGCAAAAATCGCGAACAGCAAACCCAGCCAGCGTGCTTTTAATCCCCGATCCAGATAATACATGGGTCCACCGCTCATGTTGCCGTTTTCATCCACCTCCCGGTATTTAACCGCCAGAACCGCTTCGCTGTATTTGGTGGCCATGCCGAATAAACCGGTGACCCACATCCAGAATAGCGCGCCGGGCCCGCCCGCGGCAATCGCCGTGGCCACACCGGCGATATTTCCGGTACCCACCGTGGCTGATAGAGCTGTCATCAATGCCTGAAAATGACTGATGTCTCCGGGCTCGTCTCCTTCTTCCTTGCGCTTGATCAAGCCCAGATACAAGGCATGGGCTAATTGGGTGATCTGGATTCCGCGCAACCGAACGGTTAAATAGATTCCCGTTCCCACGAGTAAAATCAACAGGGGCGCTCCCCAGACAAAATTGCTGGCTTGTTTGAAAAATTGCAGTAAACTGGCCTCCATTACCCTCCCCTTTGCTTAGGTCGTTGGATCATTCCATCACGGAAATAATCATAAAAAATAATAAGAATGATTCAAAAAAACAAACAGCTGCATTGACTCCGTAATCAAAACAGAGGGCAGTCGTCTGTTGCTTTTTGCCCCAAACGGGTCATTTTTTCTGCCAGGTGCTTCGTACCCGGGTCACCTCCTGACCGTCCTTTTCACGTATCAATTGGTGAATGATCACCAGGCCATCCTGGGATGAATTTTCATCCACCTGACTGTAGGAGAGCACGGCGTCACCGTAGTAGCATTCCGAACGGTAGTTAATCTCCACCTCGCGCACAACGGCGGTTTTCCATATTTCCGCCGGAACCGACTCCAGCGCCCAGGCCAGATAATGCACCGAGTTCACGTGCTGGTTCATATCCAGATCGCTCATGCGCACGTAAAATTTGCGCGCCGGGAGCGTTTCTTTGCTCTCGATGACCGGCAAACTTTCAAAAGGATCGTCCAAAGTTCTACCGGCTTCCTTGTTCTGAAACTGATTCATAAAATCCGGCATAGGCACAGACCGACGCCGTTTTACGTCGATCAACATCCAGGAACTGGTGGCGGTGCCGATTTCCTTGTCGCCGATCAACAGCCGGAAGTCGCGCACCGCATGGAACTTCTGCTTTACCGCCGGCCAGGTTTCGATGGTGACCTGCTGATTCCAGTAAGGAAACGCCGTCATGCGCACATGCAGACGAGACAGCACCCAGGTTAAATTCATCTTTTTTAGGGTGTCCATAGCCACATTCATGGCCACGGCATGATTGGCCGCCGATTCTTGCAGATAATTGCAAATAGAGTGAATGGTCGCCTTCATGTCAGGTCCCGCTTCGTATGCCCGTACTTTGAAGATTTCTTTCCAGAATAACTTCTGATCCATTTTATTCTCCGGTAGATTTTCGTTTTTCAATTATAAGTTCACTCTAAAAAAAGACAAATCCGCGATTTTCTCGAATATTCACGAAACAGATTTCAATACCTTAGATGTACTGAAATTCCTGTAGTTCTTAGTTCTTAAAATAAATTCCATTTTGAAAACATTCACAACTCGCGAAATTACGAACAATAAGCCCCTTCATTAATAGAAAGGGGCCCCCCCCAACCGTTTACCAGATCACAATACGTTCTTCCGGCGCCTTATACAGTTTGTCTCCTTCCTTCAGGCCGAAGGTTTGGTAGAATGGAGTAAAGTTGCTCAGCGGTCCGTTGGCGCGGTATTCACTGGGTGAATGGGGATCGGTGAAAATACGGCGCCGCAATTCATCATTCCGGTATTTCCTTTTCCACACCTGGGCCCAGCCGATGAAAAAGCGCTGGTCTCCGGTGAACCCGTCAATGACCGGTGCGGGTTTGCCGTTCAGCGAACGGTGATAGGCCTCGTAGGCGATGGTTACCCCGCCCAGGTCGGCGATATTCTCACCGAGAGTGAATTTGCCGTTTAAATGAAGCGTGTCAATGGGAACATATGCCGAATACTGCCGCACCAGCGCGGAGGCTTTTTCTTCAAAGCGCTGCCGGTCTTCTTCGGTCCACCAGTTGCGCAGATTGCCGTCGCCGTCGGATTTGCTTCCCTGATCGTCAAATCCGTGAGTCAGCTCGTGTCCGATCACAGCGCCTATGGCGCCGTAATTCACGGCGTCGTCCGCTTCCATATTAAAGAAAGGCGGCTGCAGAATGGCGGCCGGAAAGACCACTTCGTTCATGGAGGGATTGTAATACGCGTTGACGGTTTGGGGATACATGCCCCACTCGCCACGGTCCACCGGTTTACCCAGTTTATTAATGTTGTAGGCGTAGTCAAAGCGATCAGAACGTATGATATTACCGACCAGATCGTCTTTCTTCACTTCCAGGCCGGAATAATCGCGCCACTTGTCCGGGTAACCGATTTTAGCCGTAAACTTGGACAGTTTTTTGAGAGCTTCCTGTTTGGTTTCTTCACTCATCCAATCCAGTTGTTTCAGACGTTCCCCATACGCGGCAATCAGATTGTCCACCAGGTGTTTCATGCGCTCTTTGGCTTCCGGCTTAAAATACCTTTGTACGTAAATTCTTCCCAGCACTTCACCAAGGGCTCCTTCTACCGCGCTTACTCCCCGTTTCCAGCGCGGCCGCAGGCTGGGCGTTCCGCTCAGTGTTTTACCGTAAAAATCAAACCCGGCCTGAACAAAGGCGTGGTTCAAATAACCGGAAAAGCGGTTCAGGGTTTTAAACGTCAGGTAGTGTTTCCAGTCTTGCGGAGAGAAGCGCGTAAACAACCGATTAAAACCTTTGAAATAATCCGGTTGGCGGACAATGACCTCGGAAGCTTTTTCGGCGCCGGCCTGTTTCAGATAGGCCGCCCAATCAAACTGCGGCGTGAGCGTATTCAGTTCTTTCACAGAAAAACGATTGTAGGTTAAATCGCGGTTCCTGTTCTTAACGCGTGTCCAGTGTTGTTTTGCGATTTCCGTTTCCATGGCCAAAATGCGCTGCGCCGCTTGCGCACCGTTCGGTAAACCGGCTAAATCAAACAATTTTTGAATGTATTTTAAATATTCCTCGCGGATGGTCTTAAACTTTTTATCATCCCTCAGGTAATAATCCCGGTCTGGTAGTCCCAGGCCGGATTGACTTAAATAAAGAATGTACTGATCGGAATGTTTGGCATCCTGTCCCACCCACATGGAAAAAGGAATCTGTACGCCAATCGGTTTTAATTCGGCGAAAAGCATTTCCAAATCATGCCGCGATCGTACTTCTTGAATTTTCTGCAGAAGCGGTTCGATCGGCTTGATGCCTAGGTTTTCCAGCCGGCTGGAGTCCATAAAGCTGGTATAAAAATCGCCCACTTTCTGTTTATCCGAACCCGGCTCGTTTTCGCTTTTCGCTGCTTCTTCAATAATCTCACGCAGGGCTTTACGACTTTCATCGTACAATTTGGTAAAAGCGCCGTAATTGGATTTATCCGCGGGTATCTTGGTTTTCTTCAACCAGGTAC